>JBKBUS010000301.1:0-3155 GCA_046290035.1 Brevundimonas sp. | reverse complement strand
TGTCGGAGGCGCGCGGTCCCTTCGCCAACGCGCGCCTGCTGGACGCCGGCTCCGCCAAGGGCATCCGCGTGGGCAACCCCGTCATCAACGAACACGGCCTGCTGGGGCGGATCGTCGGCACGACCGGCGGGGTCAGCCGGATGCTGCTGCTGACCGACGTCGCCAGCCGCATGCCGGTGCTGATCGACCGGACCGACGCCCGCGCCATCCTGACCGGCGACGGCAGCGGCAATCCGCGTCTGGAGTACATTCGGGGCGAGGGGGCCATCCAGTCGGGCGATCGCGTGCTGTCCTCCGGCGATGGCGGCGGCATCCCCCGCGGACTGCCGATCGGCGTGGTCGCGCGGGGCGTGGACGGAAGCTGGCGGGTGAAGCTGTTCAGCGACCGCGGCCCCATCGACTATGTTCGCGTGCTCCTGTTCCACGACTTCGCCCAGCTGGCGGATCAGGACGCGCTGAACGCGCCGCCGCTGGCCGGTCTGGAGACGGCCCCCGCGCCCAGCGAGGTGGAGGCCGCCGCGCTCGCGGACGTCGCCGCGCGCCGCGCCAGGCCGGAAGCCGCGACGGGGGCGCAGACCCCGGAGTGAGACGCGCCGGCATGGTCAGGGTCGTCGGGCCCGTCCAGTGGATCGTCTACCCGCTCCTGATCGCGCTCGCCGCGACGGTCGTGCTGGCCACGCCCATCGAGCTGTTCGGCCTGTCGCTGCCCGAGCCGGTGCTGCTGATGCCGCTGGCGTTCGCATGGCCGCTGATCCGTCCCTCGGTCGTGGCCCCCGCCGCCCTGCTGGGCGGCGCGCTGTTCCTCGATCTGTTCTGGGGCGCGCCCGTCGGCCTGTGGCCCTTGTGCCTGCTGGCGGTCTACGGGGCGGTGCTCGTCAGCCGCAACCTGCTGGCCGGGCAGGAGACCCGCGCGCTCTTCATCTGGTACACGGTCGCGACGCTGGCCGCCTTTCTTCTGGCGTATCTGATCGTCACCCTGAGGGTGGGAAATCCGCCCAGCGTGCTGGCGCTGATCATGCAGATCGCGCCGACGCTTCTGGCGTTCCCGGCGGCGGACTGGCTGGTCCAGCGGTTCGATGACACGGACGTGCGGTTCCGATGAGCGCTCACCCTTCCTTCGGCCGGTCGGCTCCTCTGGCGCTCCGGCCCCAGTCCTGCGAAGCTCAAGCGGCGAGCCCGATCGGATGAGCAGCGAACCGTCCATCTTCTTCTCGGACCCCAATGAGCGGCAGGGCTCGTTCCTGCGGCGCACGCTGGTGCTCGGCGGGCTGACGGCGTTCGGCGTCACGGCCCTGACCTTCCGGCTGGGCCAGCTGCAGCTGGTGCAGGCCGGGGAGTATGCGACCCTCGCCAGCCAGAACCAGTTCAACTTCCGTCTGATCCCTCCGCCGCGCGGCCTGATCAAGGACCGCAACGGCGTGGTGATCGCGGGCAACCGGCCCTCGTTCCGCGTGCTGGTGGTGCGCGACGAGACCAAGGACCTGGATCAGACCCTGGACCTGCTCGGTCAGCTTCTCCCCGACACGGTCGAGCGGCGCCGGTCGATCATCCGAGACGTCAACGCCGCGCCGCGCTTCTCGCCGGTTCCGGTCAAGAGCGACCTGACCTGGGAGGAGTTCGCCAAGGTCAACCTCTACGCCAACGAGCTGCCCGGCGTGATGGCCGACATGCACGAGCAGCGGTTCTATCCGTTCGGCGGGGCCTTCGCGCACGTGGTCGGCTATGTGGCCAAACCCAACGCCAGCGACCGCGAGGCCTTCGAGGCGCGCGGCGAGGATCCGCCGGCCCTGTTCTTCAACCCCAGCTATCGGGTGGGCCGCCAGGGCATCGAGAAGGCGCTCGACGAGGTGCTGAGGGGCGAACCGGGCGGGAACCGGGTCGAGGTCGATGCGCGGGGTCGCGTGGTCGCCGAGGACGTGGGCGGCAGCCGCCCGCCCGTGCCCGGCGCCGAGGTCATCACCACCCTGGACGCGGACATCCAGAACCGCGCGCTCGAGGTGTTCGGCGAGGAGTCCGGCGCCTGCGTGCTGATGGACGTTCGGAACGGCGACATCCTGTGCATGGCCTCGGCGCCGGCGTTCGACCCCAATCTCTTCGTGGCCGGCGTGCCCGGGCCGGTCTATCGCGCCTGGGCCGACTATGAGCGCCGCCCGCTGCTCGACAAGGCGACCACCGGCACCTATGCGCCGGGCTCGACCTTCAAGCCGGTGGTGGGACTGGCGGCGATGCTGCGCGGCGCCGATCCCGATCGCGTCATCACCTGCACCGGCGGCTACTACCTGGGCCGCCGCTTCGCCTGCCACGCCACCCACGGCCCGCAGACGATGCGGGACGCGATCAAGAACTCCTGCAACGTCTATTTCATGACCATCGCGGTCGAGATGGGGCCGGACCCGATCGCCGAGGTCGCGCGCAAATTCGGCTTCGGCCAGGAGTTCGACATCGGCATCGGCGGTCAGCGCGAGGGGCTGGTGCCCGATCGCGCCTGGCGTCGCCGCAATCCGGTGCGGGGCGATCCCACCTGGTATCCGGGCGAGACGCCGAGCTTCGGCATCGGCCAGGGGGCGCTGAGCGTCAACGCGCTGCAGCTGGCGGTCTACACCGCGCGTCTGGCCAATGGGCGCGAGGCGGTGATGCCCCGGCTGATCCACGCCATCAACGGTGAGACGCAGCCGCGTCCCGCCTTCGAGGCCCTGCCGTATCCGGCGGAGATGATGCAGGTCCTGCGCGAGGGCATGAACGCCGTGACCGACGTCGGCGGCACCGGCTTCCGCAACAGCCAGCTGGGGCTGGGCGCCGTGCGCATGGCGGGCAAGACCGGGACCGCCCAGGTGCGCAACTACGGGACCGGCTCGCGCAAGGGCGCGGGGCTGCCGTGGGCTCAGAAGGACCACAACCTGTTCATCGCCTACGCGCCGATCGACAACCCGCGCTACGCCATGTCGGTCATCGTCCAGCACGGCGGCATGGGCGGCGGGACCGCGGCGGCCCCGCGCGCGCGCGAGGTCATGCGGGTGGCCCTGCTGAAGGATCCCGAGATCCGCGAGCGCATCGAACAGAACGGCTTCGCCGAAACCGAGGATCCCGGCGCCCATGACGTGCCCGGCGACCAGCCCGAGGCCGCCGGCGCCGACAGCTCCCGCACCCCGGCGGAG
>JBKBUS010000300.1:0-3161 GCA_046290035.1 Brevundimonas sp. | reverse complement strand
ACCGTCGTCATCGACAGCCTGAACGGCTACCAGGCGGCGATGCCGCAGGAGCAGTTCCTGGTGCTGCACATCCACGAGCTGCTGCAGTATCTGAACCGCCAGGGGGCCTCGACCTATCTGACCGTGGCCCAGCACGGCCTGGTCGGGGAGATGAAGGCGCCGGTGGACGTGACCTATCTGGCCGACACCGTGATCCTGCTGCGCTATTTCGAGGCGGCCGGAGAGGTGCGCCGGGCGGTGTCGGTGATCAAGAAGCGCGCCGGCCGCCACGAGAAGACCATCCGCGAATACGACATCGGGCCCGACGGCCTGACCCTGGGCGAGCCGCTGCACGGCTTCCAGGGCGTGCTGCGCGGGGTGCCCAATTTCGTCGGACAGGGGTCCGGCCTGATGGGCGACGCCTCGGCATGAGCCGGGGGGGCGAGCTTTCGCGGCGGGCCCTGGTGCTGGCCCCGACCGGCCGCGACGCCGGCATCGCCGCCGCCATCCTGAAGGAGGCGGGCGTCCCCGCGCTGGTCTGCGAGACCCTCGACGTCCTGCGGGCGCGGCTGGACGAGGGCGCGGGGCTGGCCGTGGTCGTCGACGAGGCCCTGCGCGACTGCGACCTGAGCGGGCTGGCGGCCTGGATCGAGGCGCAGCCGTCGTGGTCGGACTTTCCGTTCATCGTGCTGACCCAGAGGGGCGGCAGCGTGGAGCGCAATCCGGGGGCGCGGCGGCTGTCGGCGACCCTGGGCAATGTCAGCTTTCTGGAACGGCCGTTCCACCCCACCACCCTGGTCAGCGCCGTGCACACGGCCCTGCGCGGGCGCAAGCGCCAGTACGAGGCCCGCGAGCGGATCGAGGAGATCCGCCGCGCCGAGGCCACGCTGGAACGCCGCGTGGCCGAGCGCACCGCCGAGCTGGAGGCGGCCAACCGGCAGCTGGCCTCGCAGATCGGCGAGCGCGAGAAGGTGGAATCCGCCCTGCGTCAGGCCCAGCGGCTGGAGGCGGTCGGACAGCTGACCTCGGGCGTGGCGCACGACTTCAACAATCTGCTGACCGTGATCCTCGGCAATGTCGAACAGATGCGGAAGACCGCCGACGATCCGGCCCTGAGACGGCGGCTGGAGATGATGCGCGAAGCCTCGCACCGGGGCGCCCGGTTGACCGCGCAGATGCTGGCCTTCTCGCGGCAGCAGAAGCTGGAGCCGCGTCCGGTCGACCTGAACGGCACGGTCAAGAGCATGCGCGACCTGCTGCAGAGCACGATCGGCGGCAGCGTCCAGATCACCGCGCCGCAACTGGCCGACGACCTGTGGCCGGCGATGATCGATCCGACCCAGATCGAACTGGTCATCCTGAACCTGGCCATCAACGCCCGGGACGCCATGGAGGTGGGCGGGTCGCTGACCATCCGCACCGGCAATGTGACGCTGGGCGAACCGGCGACGCCCGAGGCGCCGGCGCCGGGCGACTATGTGATGGTGTCGGTCAGCGACACCGGCTCGGGCATGACCGACGCAGTGCGGGCCCGCGCCTTCGAACCCTTCTTCACCACCAAGGAGGTGGGCAAGGGCTCCGGCCTCGGACTCAGCCAGGTCTTCGGCCTGGCGAAACAGTCGGGCGGCGGCGTGGCCATCGAGACCGAGGTCGGCCGCGGCACGACCATCAAGGTCTTCCTGCCCCGGGCCAGCGGCGCGCCCGCCGAGCAGAACGCCGACGCCGAAGCAGCGCCCTCGGCCCACGAGGATCATCTGGTCGTGCTGGTGGTCGATGACGACGACGCCGTGCGCGAGGTCACGGCCGGACTGCTGACCGACCTCGGCTACAACGTCGTCGAGGCCGGAAGCGGCGGGGCGGCGCTGGACCTGATCGAACGTCACGACAGAATCAGCGCCGTGGTGCTGGATTTCGCCATGCCCGGCATGAACGGCGCGGATCTGGCGCGGGAGCTGAGGGCCCGGCGCCCCCGGGTGCCGATCCTGTTCGCGACAGGCTATGCGGACGCCGGGGCCCTGACCGGCGTCGGCGATCACCAGATCGTCCAGAAGCCCTTCGTCCAGGCCGAACTGGCGCGAAAACTGTCGCGGAGTTTCGCGAGGACCTGACGCGAACCGGCGGAGAGAGGGCCCGGGGCCCGGTTGTCGGCGCGGAACGAAGCCGCTTACGGTTTCCGCAACCGATTGAAGCGAAGAACGTTGGAGCCGATCGCAGGGTAGCGACGGGGGAGGTCCTGATGCGTCATTTCCGGCGGGGAGTCGCCGCGGCGGTTCTACTTGTCCTGCCCGGGGTCGCCCGGGCGGAGGAGACGCGCGCGCCCCTTCCTTCGGATTCGGCGGCAGGCGCCGCGCGGCAGGCGATGGGAGCCGGTCCCAGCGACCAGGATCTGACGCGGCTGTCGCTGGAAGAGCTGTCGATGGTCGAGGTCACCTCGGTGTCGCGGCGGCCTGAGGCGCTGGCCGACGCGGCGGCGGCGATCTTCGCGATTTCGTCCGAAGACATCCGGCGCTCTGGCGCGACCAGCCTGCCGGAGGTGCTGAGGCTGGCGCCGAACCTCAATGTGCAGCAGGTCAATTCAGTCGACTATGCGATCAGCGCGCGGGGCTTCAACGGCTACGAGACCTCGAACAAGCTGCTGGTGCTGGTCGACGGGCGTAGCATCTATTCGACCCTGAGCTCGGGCGTGTTCTGGGACGCCCACGGCCTGATGTTGCAGAACATCGAGCGGATCGAGGTGATCAGCGGACCGGGCGGGGCGCTGTACGGCTCGAACGCCATGAACGGGGTGATCAATATCATCACCCGGTCGACCGAAGACACGCGCGGAACGCTGATCAGCGTCGGAGCGGGCGACGACGACGCCGTCTATTCGCTGCGCCACGGCGGCGATCTGGGCGAGACGGGCGCATGGCGGGCCTATCTGACCGGCCATGTGCGCGGCGAGAGCCAGTCCCTGACCGGCCTGGAGGCCAACGACGACGCCGAGGGCGCGCGCGCCGGGGCGCGGGCGGACTGGGCCGTCGGGGAGAACCGGCTGACGCTGCTGGGCAACGTGTTCGACAACCAGGTGACAGTCAACGAGGACCTCCTGGGCGTCGAGACGCATGTTCGCGGCGGCGATGTGCTGGGCCGCTGGACCCGGCCGCTGGCCGGCGGCGAACTGCAGTTCCAGGCCTATTTCG
>JBKBUS010000299.1:0-3181 GCA_046290035.1 Brevundimonas sp. | reverse complement strand
CCGGGCGATGGGTGACGGGCTCGACGCAGATGTAATCCTCGCCCGCCGGGGTGAAGCCGTGGACCCAGGCCGCGTTCGGCGAGGCCGTGAGGCGGACGAGGCGGTCGGGCTCGATCAGCTCGGCCCGGCCGTCCCAGTCCGCATAGGCGTGGTCGATGGGCGGGGCGTCGGCGAGGCGCGGGCCGGGGGACCAGTCGACGAGCTGGGCGGCTTCGGTCAGCCGTTCGGGGATCAGGGCCGGATCGCTGAGCCATACCCGGGGCGCCGTCATCCTGAGGCGCGTTTCCGGACGGCGCACGAAGTAGGGATGCAGGCCCAGCCCGGCGGGCGCGGCGTCCTCGGCCAGATTGGTCATGGAGAGCTCGATCGAGAGCCCGGTCTCATCGAGTGCGAAGGTCTGGCGCGCGGTGAAGGCCCACGGCCAGTCGTCGTCGCCCGCATGGTGGAGCCCGAGGGTGATGCCGTCGGAGCCCTCAGCCTGGACTGTCCATGGGGCGCGCCAGCCGACGCCGTGGATGGCGTGGGGCTCGAACCCCGTGGTGGCGAGCAGCCGGACCCGGCGTCCGCGCCAATCGAATGCGGCCCCTGCGATGCGGTTGGCGTAGGGCGCGAGCGGGAAGCAGGCGGTCCGCAGCACGTCCTGCGCGTCGTCCGGCGTCGGTCGCAGCACCGGCTCGCCCCGGTGCGTCAGCCCGGCGACCGCTCCCCCAAGATCAGGCCGGAGCGTCAGGCGCCAGTCGCCGGCAGCGCGCGCGATCAAAGCCGGATCAGGTTCTGGGGCAGGCCCGGCGTGTCGACCCGCATGCGGAACAGTCCGCCGGCGCTCGGGCTGCGCTCGCGGCCCTCGGCGTCCAGGCCCATCCAGGCGCTGGTGCAGTAGAGATCCTTCAGGTCGTCGCCGGCGAAGGCGGCCTTGGTCACGTTCGGCACGGGCAGCTTGATCTTCTCCAGCCGGGTTCCGTCCGGCGCGTAGCGGTCGACGCCCCAGCCGCCGTAGAGGCCGATATGCAGCGTGCCCTCGGCGTCGACGCTGGGGCCGTCCGGATAGCCGTCCTCGGTGGTGCAGAACAGTCGCCGGTTGGTGATCCGCCCGTCCGCGTGGTCGAAGGCCCAGACGGTCTTATCCAGCGTGTCGTGATGGTAGAAGGTCTTGCCCTCGGGACACAGGGCCGGGCCGTTGGTGACGCCCCAGCCGTCGTCCATCCGCTCCAGCTCGCCACGGAACCAGCGATAGACGGCGCCGGTGCGCGCCGCCTCCGCGTCGTCCATGGACCCGAACCACAGCGCCCCGTCCGGCGAGACGAAGCCGTCGTTGAGACGGTTGCCCGGGCGCTCCGTCTCCACCGGCTGGAACAGGGAGAAGCTCCCGTCCTCGGCGGTGAAGCGGTGGAGGCCGCCGCGCACGCCGCAGATCAGCGACCCGTCCTCGGCGGGCAGGGCGAAGCCGATCTGGTCGGGGGCGTCCCAGCTCGTCCGCGACCCGTTGTCGACGCCATAGCGGTGCAGGCGCCGGCCCTTGATGTCGACGAACCAGACGGCGCGGTCCGACGCCACCCAGACCGGGCCTTCGCCCAGTTCGCAGCGGACGTCCCAGACGAGCTCGGGTGGGGTCATGCCGATCAGCTCGCCGAGTAGCTGGTCTTGGTCAAGGTGAAGAACTCCTGCGCCGCGAAGCCCTGCTCCCGCGGGCCGTAGGAGGAGGCCTTGGTGCCGCCGAACGGCACGTGGTAGTCGACGCCGGCGGTCGGCAGGTTGACCATGGTCATTCCCGCCTTGGCCAAGCGCTGGAATTCGCGGGCGTGCTTCAGCGACTGGGTGACGATGCCGGCGGACAGGCCGAACTCGACGCCGTTGGCGATCTCCAGCGCTTCCTCGAACGACTTGACGCGGATGGTGGAGGCGACGGGGCCGAACACCTCCTCGCGATTGATCCGCGAGGTGGCGTGGGTGTCCGCGATCAGGGTCGGCTGGACGTACCAGCCGGGCTTGTCGAGGTTCAGACGACCGCCGCCGGTGACGATCCGGCCGCCTTCCTCGAGCGCGACGTCGATGTAGCGGTAGGAGGTCTCGCGCTGGTCCTCCGACACCGCCGGGCCGATGTTGGTCGAGCTGTCCAGCGCGTCGCCGACCTTCAGCCCCTTCACCTTCTCGGCCAGGGCCTCGACGAAGCGATCGTGGATGCCGTCCTGAACGATCAGGCGGCTGGAGGCGGTGCAGCGCTGGCCGGTGGCGAAGAAGCTGCCGTCCAGAGCGACGGCCACGGCGCGGTCGAGGTCCGCGTCGTCCATGACGATCAGCGGATTCTTGCCGCCCATCTCCAGCTGCACCCGGGCCTGACGCTTGACCGCGCCGGCGGCGACGCCCGCCCCGACCCCTTGCGAGCCGGTGAAGCTGACGCCGTCCACGCCGGGGTGATCGACAATGGCCTGGCCCACGCGGCCGCGGCCGATAACCATGTTGAGCACGCCCTTGGGCAGGCCGGCCTCGTGCAGGATGGCGACCAGGGCCTCGGCGGTGGCCGGGGTGGGGCCGGCGGGCTTCAGGACCACGGTGTTGCCGAAGGCCAGCGCGGGCGCCGCCTTCCAGGCCGGAATGGCGATGGGGAAGTTCCAAGGCGTGATCAGGCCGTAGACCCCGACCGCCTGGCGATAGGTCTGGATCTCCACGCCGGGACGGACGGAGGGCAGGTTCTGGCCGTGCAGGCGCAGGGCCTCGCCGGCGAAGTACTTGAGGATGCGGGCCGCGCGCATCGTCTCGCCGATGCCTTCGGGCAGGGTCTTGCCCTCTTCGCGGGACAGCAGGCGCCCGACGGCCTCGCGGCGCTCCATCAAGAGGTTCGACGCGCGGTCCAGGATGTCGGAGCGCACCTCCGGCGAGGCCTGGGACCAGGCGGGAAAGGCGTCGCGGGCGGCCTGGACGGCGTCGTTGACGTCGCTTTCGGACCCGTCGGGCGTGCGAGCCACGACGTCGCGGGTGTCGGACGGGTTGAGGCTCTCGGCGGGGCGGTCCCCGCCGACCTTCTCGCCGTTGATCCAGTGGGAAAGCTCCAGCGTCTCGGCCCTGGCGGGTCTCCTGATGTGGCGAAGGCGGCGGGGGAGCGCCGCCCTCCATGAATTGTCGGACTAATCCAACTTAGGATCAGCCGGTCATGTCTTCCAGTTCCTTGCCCTTGGTTTCCTGG
>JBKBUS010000298.1:0-3197 GCA_046290035.1 Brevundimonas sp. | reverse complement strand
AACACGCTTCGTTACCTCGGGACCAGCTCTAAAACCTGTCATCCCGGACAAGTCCGGCGAAAGCCGGGCGCAGATCCGGGACCGCCGGAAACTCTGAGTTCACGCGACGGTCCCGGATCTTCGCGCTCCGCGCTCGTCCGGGATGACAGCGTTTCGGGGAACAAACTCTTCAACCCCGACACCCGCCCCCATTGGAAGGCCGTTCGCGTAGGCCTGCGCCAGGTCAAGGGCGTGCGCGAGGCCGAGGCCCGGCTGCTGGCCATGGCCCGGGACGAGGGCGCGCGAACCCCCGCCGACTTCGCCCGGTATGGCGTTCCCCAACGGGCCCTGGAGTTGCTGGCCGAGGCTGACGCCTTTGCCTCAACGGGCCTGAGCCGGCGCGAGGCGCTATGGGCGGTCAAGGGCGTAAAGGGCGAGAGCAAGGCGCCGGTCCAGGCGCCGCTGCTGGCGGGGCTGCCGCTGTTCGAGGCGGCGGTCAGCCTGCCGGCCATGGCGCTGTCCCAGGCCGTGGCCGAGGACTATCGCACCACCAGCCTGTCGCTGAAGGCCCATCCATGCCGTTTCTATCGGTCGATGCTGGACGGCATGGGGGTGATCACCGCCGACCGGCTTCCAGAGATCAAGGACGGGAGACGGGTGGCGGTGGCCGGCATCGTCCTGATCCGCCAGCGGCCCGGCACGGCCAAGGGCGTAGTGTTCGTCACCCTGGAGGACGAGACGGGCGTGGCCAATGCGGTGGTCTGGAAGGATCGGTTTGAGGCCGACCGCAATGTGGTGATGACCGCCTCGTTTCTGGTCGTGCATGGTCGGGTGCAGAAGGCCGAGGGCGTGATCCACGTGGTGGCCGAGCGCTTCACCGACCTGTCGGCGCAACTGGGACGGCTAAAGGAAGACCCCAAGGCGCCCGCGCCGCGCGTTCGCCACAGGACCTCAGGACGCCTGCAGCGCAGCCGGGACTTTCACTGAAGATCAGGCGCGAGTGCGGGCCTTGGCCGGAGCGACGGGCTCGGTCCCGCGAATACGGTCCACCATCGAAAACAGCTGGGTGCGGACGCCGAACTCGTCGCCGGCCATGGCTGTGCTTTCCAGAAGGGTCAGCAGATCGGCGTCGATCACCGGGCATGGCGTCAGGGGCGCGGCCTCGATGACGCCGCTGGCCTTGGGCTTGGCGGCTTCGTTGACGTCGACCAGCACCTCGGTGAGCTTTTCGCCGGGACGCAGGCCGGTGATACGGATCTCGATGTCGCGGTCGGGAACCAGGCCCTGCAGTTCGATCATCCGGCGGGCCAGATCGATGATCTTGACCGGTTCACCCATCTCGAGTGTCAGGACGCCGGCTGGCGGCTCGGGCGAGGTGGCCGACAGGGCGACGGCGCGAAGCACCAGTTGCACCGCCTCGGGGATGGTCATGAAGAACCGCTCGACCTCGGCGTCGGTCAGGGTGATCGGGCCGCCGCGGGCGATCTGGTGCTGGAACAGCGGCACCACGGAACCGGCCGATCCCAGCACATTACCAAAGCGAACGATGCTGACGCGGGTCTCGTGGCTGGAGCCATACTGGCGGGCCAGGGCTTCGGCGACGCGCTTGGTGGCGCCCATCACGCTGGTAGGGGCCACGGCCTTGTCGGTTGAGATCAGGGCCATGTGCGCCGCGCCGAAGGCCTTGGCGGCCATGGCTACATTGCGGGTTCCCAGCACGTTGGTGCGGGCGCCTTCGCAGGGATGGTTCTCGACCATGGTGACGTGCTTGAGCGCCGCGGCATGGAAGACGATCTCGGGCCGCTCAGCGGCGAAGACACGGTCCAGCCGCGAGGCGTCACGCACGTCGCACAGGATTTCGCGCCGCGTCAGGGTGGGCCAGGCCTCGCCGATCTCGCGGTCAATGTGAAAGAGATTGGCCTCCGAGACGTCCAGCATCGTCAGTTGGGCGCAGCCGCTGGCGGCGATCTGGCGGCAGAGCTCGGAGCCGATGCTGCCGCCGGCCCCAGTGACCAGCACCCGCCGTCCGGCCACCAGGGTGCGAACGGGTTCGGGGTCCAGATGCACGGGTGGGCGGCTGAGCAGTTCTTCCAGGCTGATCTCGCGCAGGGCGGTGGCGGTGTGGCCCATCTCGACCACGCCATGGCGCCGCAGCAGGCGCATGCCCTCGCTTTTCAGCCGGCCCAGACGCTCTGCGCCAAAGGCGTTCATCGGGCTGTCGGCCAGGAACAGGATGGCGGCCGGCGCCAGGCCGCCTTCGCGCAACTGCGCCAGGACGTCGTCGAAAGCCGCTATGGAGCCCAGCACGCAGACGCCGCGCAGCTCGTCGCCGGTTTCCTTGTCCAGGGGCGAGACCACACCGACCGGGGTGTAGCGCTCGCCAAGGCCGGTCGGGGCGCGCAGGAACTCTTCGGCCTCTGCGGCGGCGCCGATGATCAGCAGGCGGGGCTGGGCGGGATGGGCCGCAGCAGGGCGCAGGCCCAGGATCGATTCGAACAGGACGTGCTCATGCAGGCCCCGGCGCACGACGCGCAGGCTGGCCAGCAGAAACACCTGGATCACGAAGGCGCCGATCAGGGCGCGCAGGCCCTCGAAACGCTGGGTGGTCAACCATAGGAGGGCGGCGAACACCAGACAGGTGGCGAAGGCCGAACGCGCCAGGCGCAGGATGTCGCTGGCGGCCACAAAGCGCCATGGCACGCGCTCGACGCGAAGCACAAGTTCGACCAGCAAGGCCGAGGCGGCGAATAGAGCGGCCTGCGGCAGGACGTACATGTCAATCGTGATGACGCCGGCAAGGACCCTGCCAGCCAGGAAGGCCAGGAAGGCTAGCAGCGTGTGCGCTGCGATCTTTCCGGCACGGCCCATAGACGAAACCTCTACTTCAAACACCCAGCCGAGACCCGGAGTCTATCGGGCTTAGCACGCCTACTCGCCGCCGTCCTCCCCGTCACCCCACGCTTTCTTCAGGCGCGGGCGAGGGGCAGAACATCGACGATGTCGCCCGCAGACGCAGCGGCCGCATTGACCCGCCGCCGGACCAGAGCATCGGCCTGGGAGAAGACGCCGACCAGCGAGGAATCCTGATCGGGGAATGTGGCGGCGATCGCTCGCCCCTCGGGATCGATGCTCAGGGTGGCTCGCATCCAGTGTTCGCGCGGACCATTGGCCGGCAGGGGCGCGGCCAGGCGCGCGGCGACCACGGGCAGGACCGCAGC
>JBKBUS010000297.1:0-3207 GCA_046290035.1 Brevundimonas sp. | reverse complement strand
GGCGGCCGGCGTGATGGCGACCAGGCCGGCGACCAAGCCCGACAGCACGCCGATCAGCGAGGGCTTCCGCTTCTCCATGACCTCGACGATCTTCCAGGTCAGGGAGGCTGCCATGGCCGCGATGAGGGTGTTCAGAAGCGCCACCCCGGCGATGGCGTCCGCCGCCCAGGCCGAACCGGCGTTGAAGCCGATCCAGCCGACCAGGAGCAAGCTTGCGCCGATCATGGTCAGGACCGGGTTGTGCGCCACGATCGGCTCGGCGCCGTAGCCCTTGCGAGCGCCCAGGAAGATGGCGCAGACCAGCCCCGCCACGCCGGAGTTGACGTGCACGACGGCGCCGCCGGCGAAGTCCAGCACCCCGGCCGAGCCCAGGAAGCCGCCGCCCCACACCCAGTGGCAGATGGGCGCGTAGACGAAGACCGACCACAGGGCGGTGAACAGCAGCAGGGCCGAATACTTGATCCGTTCGGCGAAGGCGCCGGTGACCAGCGCCGGGGTGATGATGGCGAAGGTCAGCTGGAAGGCGATCCATAGGTACTCCGGCAGGCCCGGCGCGGCGGCGTAGGCCGTCTCCATGGTGACCCCGTTCAGGAAGGCGGCGTCCAGGCTGCCGATCACGGACTGCACCTGCTCGTCGGAGAAGCCGAACGCGGCCTCGCCCACGCCGAAGGACAGGCTGTAGCCGACGGCGAACCAGGCCAGGGTCACGACCGACGCCACGCCCAGCGACTGGGTGATGGTGGCGATCACGTTCTTGCGCCGCACCATGCCGCCGTAGAACAGCGCCAGCCCAGGCAGCGTCATCAGCAGCACCAGCGCCGTCGACGTCAGAATCCACGAGCTCGCTGCGCCGTCCACCTCGGCGACGGCCTGATGGGCCAGCAGCGCCGGCGCGGGAGCCGCCTCCGGCTCGGCGGGCGCGGGCGTCGCAGCCTCGACGGGTGCCGCCGCCTCCGCCGCGACGGGCTCGGCTGGCGCCTCCTGGGCGAAGGCCCCGCCGGCCCAGAACAGCGCCAGGGTGAGAAGACAGAGCGCCAGCGCGCCCGGTAGCCGATTCAACAACTGCGACATGCCAGTATCCCCCTTGCTATCTCGCAGTTGCGAAGTGTTTACCTCATTTTCGTGACTGGCAAGTGCCCGAACGCGGTTCGACGCATTTTTCGTGCACAAAGCAGCGACGACACATCACCTGCGGCAACTTTCTTGCGCCGCGACAGCGAAGGCCCTAAGGTCTTCGTCCCCGCATTTCCGTCCGTCCGCAGAAGGGGCGCCGCCTTGGCCGACGCCAACCAGAAGTTCGTCCTCGTCCCCCACGCCGGGCCCGCCAAGGCGCCCGCGGCCGCGCGCGTGGCCGGCTTCGGCGAGATCTATGCGGGCTTCGCCGAGCAGGTCGCCCAGAGCCAGTCCAGCCGCTGCGCCCAGTGCGGCGTGCCCTTCTGTCAGTCCGGCTGTCCGCTGGAGAACAACATCCCCGACTGGCTTCGTCTCGCCGCCGAGGGCCGAGCCGAGGAGGCCTGGGCCCACGCCGAGGCGACCAGCGCCATGCCGGAGATCTGCGGCCGCGTGTGCCCGCAGGATCGCCTGTGCGAAGGCTCCTGCACCCTGGAGCAGTCCGGCTGGGATACGGTGACCATCGGCTCGGTCGAGCGGTGGCTCGGCGACATGGCCTTCGAGAACGGCTGGGTCACGCCCATCGCGCCGCGTATCGAGCGGGGCCAGTCGGTGGGCGTCGTCGGCGCGGGACCGGCGGGTCTCGCCGCCGCCGACCGGCTGCGCTCCGCCGGCTATGCGGTGACCATCTACGATCGTCACGACCGCGCGGGCGGGCTGCTGACCTACGGCATCCCCGGCTTCAAGCTCGAGAAGCACGTCGTCCAGCGGCGGCTGGACCGGCTGATCGCCGGAGGTGTGGTCTTCGAGCTGGGGATCGAGATCGGGCGCGACATCCCCTTCGCCGAGCTGCGGGCGCGGCACGACGCCGTGCTGGTCGCCACAGGCGTCTATCGGGCGCGGCGGCTGACGGCCCCCGGCTGCGGCTCCCAGGGCGTGATCCCGGCGCTGGACTATCTGATCGCCTCGAATCGCAAGGGCTTCGGCGACGCGGCGCCCGCCTTCGACGACGGGCGGCTGAACGCCGAGGGCAAGCGCGTCGTCGTGATCGGCGGCGGGGACACGGCCATGGACTGCGTCCGCACCGCCGTGCGCCAGGGCGCGGCCTCGGTCACCTGCCTGTACCGCCGTGACCGCGCGAATATGCCCGGCAGCGCCCGCGAGGTGGCCAACGCCGAGGAGGAAGGCGTCCGTTTCGAGTGGCTGGCCGCCCCCCGCGCCGTCCTGGGCGGCGCCGACGGCGTGACCGGGGTGCGCGCCGCGCGCATGGCCCTGGCGGCCCAGGACGCGGACGGCCGCTGGACGGTCGAGGAGGTCCAGGGCGGAGACTTCGAGACGCCCGCAGACCTGGTCATCGAGGCGCTGGGCTTCGAGCCGGAGGACCTGCCGACCCTGTTCGACAGCTCCGACCTGGCCCTCACCGAATGGGGCACGATCCGCACCGCGCGGCGGACCAAGGCCACCACGCTCGAAGGCGTGTTCGCCGCCGGCGACATCGTGCGCGGAGCCTCGCTCGTGGTCTGGGCCGTGCGCGACGGCCAGGACGCGGCGGCCGAAATCGACGCCTGGCTTCGCGCGCGCGCCTCTGGAAAGGTCGCGGCATGACCGACGCCGTCTTCGATCCCGCCGCCTATCGCGCCGCGCGCCAGGCGCTGATCGACGCCTACGCCTATGACCCTGCGTCCGAGCGCGACGCCTGCGGCGTCGGGCTGGTGGCCGCCATCGACGGCGCGCCGCGCCGCGAGGTGGTCGAGCTGGCGCTCAAGGCCCTGAAGGCGGTGTTTCACCGGGGCGCGGTCGACGCCGACGGCAAGTCTGGCGACGGCGCCGGCATCCTGATCGGCCTGCCCCAGGCCTTCTTCGAGGCCCAGGTGCGCGACACGGGCCATGAGCCGCGCGCCACGCCGATCTGCGTCGGCATGGTCTTCCTGCCCCGCCTCGACCTCGGCGCCCAGGAGCGGGCCCGCACCATCGTGGAGGGCGAGGTGCTGAAGGCCGGCTTCTACCTCTACGGCTGGCGCCAGGTGCCCCACCGCGTCGAGGCGCTGGGCGCCCGCGCGGCCGCCACGCGTCCGGAGGTCGAGCAGGTGATGCTGG
>JBKBUS010000296.1:0-3243 GCA_046290035.1 Brevundimonas sp. | reverse complement strand
CCGTGGCGACGGCCCGGCGGGAGGCCCGCGCCGAGCGCCCGCTCGTCGTCATCGACGCCGGGCACGGCGGCCGCGACCCCGGCGCGTCGGGCCAGACCGCCCGCGAGGCCGACATCACCCTGGCCGCGGCCCGGGAGCTCGCCGCCGAGCTGGAGCGCAGCGGGCGTTACCGCGTGCGCCTGACCCGCACCGACAACACCTATGTCGACCTCTACCGTCGCGTGGCCATAGCGCGCCAGGCGGACGCCGACCTGTTCATCTCGCTGCACGCCGACGCCGGATCGGACCCCGCCACCCGGGGCGCCAGCGTCTACACCCTGTCGGAGCAGGGCGCGGGGCGGGCGGTGCGGGAGTTCACCGGCCGCGACGACTGGCACCGCGAGCTGCACCTGCCCGGGCGCGACCCGTCGGTCGACCGCATCCTTCTGGACATCACCCAGCGGGCCACCCAGAACCGCTCGGCCCTGTTCGCCCGCACCCTGCTCGGCGAGATCGAGCGCGGCGATCATCCGCTGCTGCGCCGCAGCCACCGCGACGCGGGCCTCGCCGTGCTCTTGGCCCCCGACGTGCCGGCCGTGCTGCTGGAGATGGGCTTCATCACCAATCCCGAGGACGAGCGGGCGCTCACCGACCCTCGCCAGCGCCGCCGCCTGATGCAGTCGGTCGCGCGCGGCATCGACCGCTACTTCGAGGGCGGCGAGCCCCTGCGGATCGCGGACGCCGGCCCGAACGCCGGCAGTCCCTAGCGCCTGATAGAACGGCGTTCCCGCGACACGTCTTTGCGTCGGCGGCGACGCGGGCTAAACCCCGGGCGGGCGTCTATCGGAGCGCGCGGTGAAGCTGCCGGCGATTGAGATTCAACAGAAGTGGTTCGTGGCGGCGGGCATTGCCTTCCTCAGCGCCATCGCGCTGGCGGGGGTCGTCGTCACCATCTACGCCGCCTGGCTGTTCCACGACCTGCCCGACGCGTCCGAGCTGGCGGACTATCGCCCCGCCACGGCGACGCGCGTGTTCGCCGCCGACGGCACCCTGATCGGCGAATATTCCGACGAACGCCGCATCTATGTGTCCTACGACCAGATCCCCGTGACGGTGGTTCAGGCCTTCCTCGCAGCCGAGGACCGCAACTTCTTCCAACACGGCGGCATCGACGTCTCGGGCATCGGGCGGGCGATGGCCAAGAACGTCTTCAACGTCCTGACCGGGCGCAGGCTCGAGGGCGGCTCGACCATCACCCAGCAGGTGGCCAAGAACGTCCTGCTGACCAACGAGTCCAGCATCAACCGGAAGCTGAAGGAGGCCATCCTGGCCAGCCGCCTGGAGGCGACGCTGACCAAGGAGCAGATCCTCGAGCTCTATCTGAACGAAATCTTCCTCGGCTATCGCTCCTATGGCGTGGCCTCGGCCGCCTACAACTATTTCGGCAAGTCGCTCAGCCAGCTGACGGTGGAGGAGGCGGCCTTCCTGGCGGCCCTGCCCAAGGGCCCGAACAACTATCATCCCCGCCGCCGGCCCGAGGCCGCCAAGGCGCGCCGCGATTGGGTCCTGGGCGAGATGGCGGACAACCGCTTCATCACCCAGGAAGCCGCCTCGGCGGCGATCGCCCGTCCCCTGCGCACCCAGGACGCGCCCCGCCGGGCGCAGTATCAGGACGCCGACTTCTTCGTGGAGGAAGCGCGGCGCCGCGCCATCGCCCTGTTCGGCCGCGAGCAGGTCAACCGCGGCGGCTACTACATGCGCACGACCCTGGATCCGACGCTGCAGTCGGCCGCGCGCCGGGCGCTCATGCGGGGGCTGGAGCAGTACGACCGCCGCCACGGCTGGCGCGGCCCCTGGGGCACGACCGACTTCGGGCCGAACTGGCGTGAGGAGGCCCAGGCTCGCCAGATCCCGCCCGAGCGTCGCACCTGGCTCGCCGCCGCGGTCGAAAGCGTCTCGGGCTCCAACGTCCGGGTTCGCGTCGCGCGCACCGACCAGACCGGCAGCCTGATTCCCGCCGACGCGGCCTGGGCGAACGCCAACCGCCAGCTGCGCCGCGGCGACCTGATTTTCGTGGAGCCCCAGAACGGCCAGTACGCCCTGCGTCAGGTGCCTGCCGTCAACGGCGCCATGGTCGCCATCGACCCTCAGACGGGCCGGGTGCTGGCCATGGTGGGCGGATACTCCTACGCCCTGTCCAGCTTCAACCGGGTGACCCAGGCGGAGCGCCAGCCGGGCTCCGCGTTCAAGCCTTTCGTCTACGCCACGGCGCTGGAGGGCGATTACACCCCCGCCTCGATCGTGCTCGACGCGCCCATCAGCTTCGCGGGCGGCGCCAACGGCGAGCGCTGGACGCCGCAGAATTACAGCCGTCAGTACTACGGCCCTCAGACCCTCAGGCGCGGCCTGGAGCTGTCGCGAAACGTCATGACCGTTCGCCTGGCCAACGACATCGGCATGAGCCAGATCGTCCGCAACGCCGAGCGGTTCGGCGTCGCCGACGACCTTCCGGCCAACCTCTCGGTGTCGCTGGGGGCCGGCGAGACGACGCCCTATCGACTGACGGCGGCCTACGCGGCCTTCGTCAACGGCGGCCGGCGCATCTCGCCCTACATGATCGAGGTGGTCCAGGACCGGGACGGCGAAACCATCTATCGGGCCGACGACCGCAACTGCCGCGAATGCCGCCGGGGCTTCAGCGGCCAGGCCTCGCCGCGCCTGAACCCACGCGGCGAACAGATCATCGACCCCATCACGGCCTATCAGATCAGCTCGATGCTGGAGGGCGTCGTCCAACGCGGCACAGCCGCGTCCGCGCGCAGCCTGGGACGCTGGGTCGGCGGCAAGACCGGCACGACCAATGAGTATCGCTCCGCCTGGTTCGTGGGGTTCACCACCGACATCGTCGTCGGCGTGTTCATCGGCTTCGACGACAACCGGCCGCTGGGCTTTGGCGAGACCGGGACGACGGCGGCGGTGCCGGTCTTCATCGACTTCATGCAGACGGCGCTCGAGGAACGCCCCGCCCGCCCGTTCGTCCGGCCCCGGAACGCCATCTTCCGCACCGTGAACGGGATCGAGGAGGCCTTCCGCCCGGGGACCGAGCGCGTGCGCGAGGAAGAGGGGCCCGCCGAGGTCGAGGAAGGGCCCCAGAGCTACTACGACGTCATCCGGCGCGAACAGGAGGCCGCCGGACAGCCGGTCACCGTCCCGACGCCGACCGCCCCGACGCCGCCGCCGCCTGAGACGGAGCCGGCCGAGGAC
>JBKBUS010000008.1:6996-15702 GCA_046290035.1 Brevundimonas sp. | reverse complement strand
CATCCGGGATCCGACGGGGCGGCCGGCGGACGCGCGCGTCCTGGACGCCAATCCCGCATTCCTCCGGCTGATCGGAGCGTCGTCCGCCAGCGCGCTCGGCAGGGTGATCAGCGAGATCGCGCCAGGCCTGGATCGGAGCGCGCTCGCCACCCTCCAGGCGGTGGCGGACATGGGCCGACCTCAGCGGGTCGAGCGGCGGATCGAGGCGCTGGGCGGCTGGTTCGACATTCAGGCTTTCCCGACCGGCGACGGCCGCTTCGTCGCCTTGTTCGACGACGTTACGGAGCGAAGGTCGGCCGAGACGGCGCTCAGGGAGAGCGAGGAGCGCCTGCGGCAGTTCGGCGAAGCGTCCCAGGACGTGCTCTGGATCCGCGACGCACACACCCTGCAATGGATCTACCTCACGCCGGCCTTCGAGACGATCTACGGCCTGGACCGCGCCGAGGCGCTGGCCGGGGACGACTTCCGCAGCTGGCTGGATCTGGTCGAGCCCGAGGACCGCGCCGGTGTCAGCGATTGCATTGCGCGGGTCCGCGCGGGGGAGCGACTGGCGTTAGAGTACCGCATCCGCAGACCCTGCGACGGCGAGGTTCGCTGGCTGAGAGACACCGACTTCCCAATCCTCGGCCAGGACGGCGAGGTCGCCCTGATCGGCGGAATCGGCGAAGACGTGACCGAAGCGCGTCTGAGTCAGGAGCGGCTGCGGCGCAGCGAGGAGCGCCTGCAGAGCGCGGTGGAGGTGGGACGTCTCGGCCTCTGGGACTGGGACATGCTCACGGGCGAAACCCACTGGTCGGATGAACACTATCGCATGGAGGGTTATGCGGTTCATGAAATCCGACCCAGCTACGAGGCCTGGGCGGAACGGGTGCATCCCAACGACCGCGAGGACGCCGAGGTCGCGCTGCGGCGCGCCCTGACGGACAGGACCGAGTATCAGCACGAGTTTCGCACGCGTCATCCGGACGGCACGGTTCGCTGGCTCCATGCCCGCGGTCGGTTCTTCTACGATCGCCATGATCGGCCGGTGCGCATGGTCGGGGCCATGATCGACACCACCGAACGGCGCGAGCTTGAGAACATCCAGCGGGTCCTGGTCGGCGAGCTTCAGCACCGCACACGCAATCTGATGGGCGTCGTCCGCTCGATGGCGGAGAAGACCGCCCGCTCCAGCACCGACCTTGCGGACTTCCGCGAGCGGTTCCGCGATCGGATGGACGCGCTCGCCTGGGTGCTGGGCCTGCTGTCCCGCCTGAACGAACACGACCGGATCTGCTTCGAAGACCTTATCGCCTCCGAGCTCGAGGCGCTGGACGGGAATGCGGATCGGGTCAGGCTGTCCGGGCCGATCGGCGTGCGTCTGCGATCCTCCACCGTGCAGACCCTCGCCATGGCGCTGCATGAACTCGCAACGAACGCGGTGAAGTACGGCGCGCTGGGCCAGTCCGAGGGGCGGCTGGACGTCAGCTGGCGGCTGGAGCCGGACGGGCCCGGCGGCCGGCCCTGGCTGCATATCGACTGGCGCGAGCGCGGGGTGAGGATGGCGCGTGCCGAAGGCGAGCACATTGGCCGCGGACAGGGGCGCGAGCTGATCGAGGCGGCCCTCCCGTATCAGCTCGGGGCCCGCACCAGCTATGTCCTCGGCGACGACGGCGTGCACTGCACCATCGCCCTTCCAGTCTCGACGTCGGCGCAGCCGACCGGCTGACCGCTGCGCTCAGGCCTGGGACGGCGGCGCTTGTCGGGCCCGCATCGCCTCGGCGTCGAGCCCGTAGATGTCGGGCGCGCGTTCGATCCCGGTCAAGGTCGGGCGGGCGGTCAGATAGAGGATGTAGATCGGCATCGGCCTGGCCAGGGGCGTCGACTGTTCAGGGCGGCCGTCGCTGACCTCGATGCGATCGCGTCCGTGAATCCAGGCGAACAGCCCATCCGCGTCCTCGACGCGCACGCAACCCGCGCTGAGCGCCCGATGCGTCCGTGCGAAATCGGCCTTGTACGGCGTGTCATGAAGATAGATGCCCAGCCGGTTGGGCAGCATGAACTTGGCCACGCCCATCATGTTGCGCGACGAGGGCGCCTGGCGCAGCCGCTGGCTGACCACTCCGGCGCGCACCGCGCCCCAATCGACGTCCTCCGGCGCGATCTCATGCGCCTGGGGCGTCCAGTCGGACAGGACCTGAAGTCCCGCCGCCTTCAGCGCGCCCGGTCCGTTCTGAAGAGCCAGGGGCGCGAACCGCGTGCGCACGAGATCCTCGGGAATGTTCCAGTAGGGCTGCAGCACGCTGCGTCGAAGCTGACCGACCAGCATCGGCGTGGGGCTGTCCTCGGCCCCCACCACGACCCTCATCTCGGCGACCGGCCGTCCGGCCTCGTATAGCCAAAGGCGCGAACTGGCGATGTCCACGAGCACATGCCGGTCGCCCAGATCCGCCGGGAGGGCGCGAACCCGGTCCATGTTGAGAAGGAGCTGCGGGTCGCGCGTCTTCGCGAAGTCCGCATGGAGCGCGTCGTACAGGGGATTCAGCCTGTCGAGCTCATCCAGCGCCGCCTCGAGAGCCGCTTGGTCCCAGGCGTCGAAGACCGCTGTCAGGTTGGCGCTTGCAGGCGGGAGCGCGGGGTCGACGAACAGGGGCCCCACCCCTTGCGGCGGCCGGCGAAGATCGCGCGCGTAGGTGACCAGCAGGCGGCTGATGGCGATCTCGGCCTCGGCCGGCGACAGCTCGGCCAGCGCCCGCATCCTGGCGGCGATGTCGCCTGACCGCCCATGCGAGGGCGCGCGATCCAGGAGCCTTTCCAAAGCGTCCAGCCGGGCCGGATCGACGTCGCCGTCGCGCAGCCAGATCGGCGCCCCGTCCCGCCGCGCGTAGAGAGCGGCGAGATCCGGATCCCGCGCCGCCGCTTCGGCGACAAGCTGGTGGGGACGGCCCTCGACCCGGACCCCGGACACACCTACGGCTCCGACGGCGAGAACGCCGCTGATGATCCCGAGGGCCATCAGCGGCGCTGTCCGTCGCAAACGACGCTTCGGCCGGGGCGTCGCGACAGGCTGCATCAGCCGCGTTCGCCGGCCCGCATCGTCGCGCCGTAGTCATCCTGGCTCTGGCCGTAGGCCTGGCCGGAGGTCGAGCCCTGGCCCTGCGCGGCGCCCTGGCCCTGCATGCCGTTCGCGTTCTGCGAGGACTGGCCTTGCATGCCGTTCTGGCTTTGCGCGCCCTGCATCGATCCTTGGTTCTGCGCGCCGCTCTGGCCCGCCCCGGTCGTCTGCGCGACGGCGACGCCGCCGATCAGAAGGGCGGCCGCCGCGCCCGCTGCGATCATGTTCCTGGTCATCTGCTTCTTCCCTGTTGAAAAGCCCGAGCCCCAAACGGGCCGTGGCGAAGCGCCAACCAAGGCTCGGATCGCTTGTTCCGCCGGAACCGGAAGGCCGGCGGTCGGTATTCTTCCCGACCGATGGGAGGCTTGCATGCGCGCCGCAGGGGTTCCGGGGCGGCCGTTCGGCGCCGCTTTCGTGCTGGGCTTCGCGCTCAGCGGCTTCTTCGACGGCATCCTGCTGCACCAGATCCTGCAGTGGCATCACCTGCTCAGTCTCGTGGATGACGAGGCGTTGCGGGGGTTCCGCGTGCAGGTCATGGCCGACGGCCTGTTCCACGCGCTCATGTACGTGGTGGCGCTCGTGGGTCTCTCGATGCTGTGGCGGGCACGGCGGGATCTGGCGGTCGTCGGGGCCAGGACCCTCCTCGCGGGCGTTCTGATCGGTTTCGGCGTCTGGAACATCGCCGACGTCGGGCTTTTCCATTGGGGGCTCGGCATCCATCGCACGCGGCTGGACGTGCCGAATCCGCTCGTGTGGGACATCGGTTGGCTAGCGGTCTTCGGGCTCGCGCCGGCGGCCGCCGGTCTGGCCGCGGGCTGGCCCGGATCGCCCGGGGGCCGGGGCAGCCGATCCGCGGCCGCGGTCCTCCTGCTGACGCTCGCCCTAGCGGGGGCATGGAACCTGAGACCCCCGCCTGTCGGCTCCGACATCCTGGTCCTCTTCCGTCCCGGCGCGGACCCGGTGGCGGCGGTGGCGGCGGTCGACGCGGCGATCGTGGACCTGCGCCCCGAGCATGCCCTGGCCGTTCTCCGCCTTCGAGACGGCGCCTCGGCCTGGCGCCTGTATCGCTACGGCGCCGTGGTGGTCCAGGGGACCGGCCCCTCGGGATGTCTCAACTGGACACGTCCGGCCCGCGGCTCGCCGGGCGACTAGCGTCGTCCGCCGCCGCTCGCATCGGCGAGATGGCTCGAGCCGTCGCCGGGCTCGGCGAAGCGCTCAGGCCACGGTGAGGAAGCTGGCCACCGTCAGGCGCGTCAGCTTGGCGTCGGGCCCCAGCGCCTCCGGAGCCGGACGGGCGCAGTGCAGCAGACCTCCGCGGTAGATCAGCGCCCGATTGAACACGCCGTCGAAGCGTCCGATCTCCTCGAACAGCGAAGTCGATCCGTCGATGTATCCGGGCGGCGGCGCGCCGTGCTCTCGCAGGTCCCGAGCCAGGGCGTCGAGATAGGCGCGATGCCGGGCCGCGTCGATGAACTCGAAGCCCGTCGTGCGATGCCGGAAGAAGGCCGTGCCGCCAAGGTCGCGCAGGCCGAGATAATGGATCACCGCCATCATGCCCGGCGCCACCCCGTCGATATGCGGCAGCCGCTGGGCCAGACTGAGCTGCTCGGGCTGAAGCGTCGTCACCGAATAGAGGGCCCGGTCCACGCGCACCCGGCCCGAGGCTCCGAAGACCTCACGCAGGATCGGGGCCAGCACCTGGACCAGGCCTTCGAAGTAATCGGCCGCGCCGGGGGCGCGGACGCCCGGATAGTAAGGCCCCATGGGGGCGAGCTCGGCCTCGCGACCCGCGGCCGCCAGCCGCTCCGGGTCGGGCGCGAATCCATCGACCACCACGACAGGCTGACCCTCGGCGCCGAGGCGATGGACGTCGATGACGGGGGCGTGGCTCATCGGCCGAGGCTCCATGCTGGCGACGGGACGGGCGGAGGCGGTAGGGTTCGGCCATGCGCCCCTTGCCCGAAGTCTTCCACGTGTCCCTCGACGACTTTCGCGCCATCCGGCGACGCGCCGAGCCCATGGTGCTGCGGGGGCTGGTGAACGACTGGCCCCTGGTGCGCGCCGATCGAGCGGGCGACGGGCCGGACCTGCTGCGCAGCCTCGCAGATGATCGCCCCGTGCGTTTCCTTCGGGCCGAGCCGGAGGCCGAAGGGCGGCTCCACTACGGCGCGACCGTCGGCGGGGCGAACTTCGTCACGCAGGAAGGCTCGCTCGGCGCCTTCCTCGACGCCGTCGCCGAGGCGGCGCGGCAAGCCCGGCCGCCCGCCCTGGCGGTGCAGGGACTGCCTGCCGCGGAGCGCCTGCCGCAGTTTGCGGCCCGCCACCGGATGCCCCTGCTGCCCCAGCAGATCCCCGGCCGCCTGTGGATCGGCAATGCCGCCAAGGTGGCCATCCATCATGACCCGTCGGAGAACATCGCCTGCGTCGCGGCCGGCCGTCGACGCTTCACCCTGTTCCCTCCGGAGGCGGTCGGGGACCTCTACATGGGGCCGTTCGACGACACCCCGGGCGGCGTCCAGGTCAGCCTGGTGCATCTGACCGATCCCGACCTTGAGACCTATCCTCGATTCCGCCGGGCGCTCGAGGCGGCGCGGGAGGCGGTGCTGGAGCCTGGCGACGCCATCTACATCCCCTACCACTGGTACCACCATGTGGAGGCCACGGAGCCCTTCAATGTTCTGGTCAACTACTGGTGGGACCCGGCGCCGCGCGGGCTGGGGTCGCCATGGGATGTGATGCTGCACGGGTTGATCGCGCTGCGAACCCTGCCGCCGGAGCAGAGGCGCGCCTGGCGGGCGATGTTCGACCACTACGTCTTCCAGCTGGACGGCGACCCGGCCGCGCACCTGCCCGAGACCCGGCGCGGCGCGCTCAGCCCGCCGACCGCAGAAGGACTGGCGCGGCTGCGCGCGGCCCTGAGGGCGCGACTTCGATAGGCCCAGCCTTGACGTGCTTGGCCACGAAGGCGGCGTGCTCGGGCATCACGGCGACGCACTTGAGGATGGTGGTCTCAACATTGCGCACGAAGGTCTCGATCTCGGTTTCGTCCAACACGTCGACCAGGGGGTCGTAGCCGCGGGGCGTCCAGCCCTGACCGAGGAAGACTTGAATCCAGCTCTCCTCGGCGAAGAGCTCCTCGTCCTCGCGCACGACCCTGGCGTGGGCCATCCAGAGGTCGATCTTGCGCTGGAGGGTGTCCGGAATCGCCATCTCGCGGCAGTGCCGCCAGAACGGCGTGTCGTCGCGCCGGGTGGCCTTGTAGTGCAGGACCAGAAAGTCCCGGATGCGCTCGTACTCGAAGTCGGTCTGACGGTTGAACTCGGCGATGTCCGCCGGGTCGAAGCCGGCCGCGGGCCACAGCCTGATCAGCCTTAGGATGCCGGTCTGGATGAGGTGGAGCGAGGTGGACTCCAGCGGCTCCATGAAGCCGGCCGCCAGCCCGAGCGCCACGCAATTCCGGTTCCAAACCCGCTTGCGCTTGCCGGTGACGAAGCGCAGCCGGTTCGGCTCGCCGGTCGGGGCGCCGTCCAGGTGCGCGCGAAGCGTCGCCTCCACCTCGTCATCGCCGATGAAGGCGCTGGCGTAGACGCAGCCGTTGCCGGTGCGATGCTGCAGCGGGATGCGCCACTGCCAGCCGGCGTCGCGGGCGGTCGCGCGGGTGTAGGGCAGCAGGGGTTCGGTGCGCTCGCACGGCATGGCGATGGCGCGGTCGCAGGGCAGCCACCGGCTCCAGTCGTCATAGCCGGTCTTGAGGGCCTCCTCTATGATCAGGCCGCGGAAGCCCGAGCAGTCGATGAACAGATCCGCTTCCAGGACCGCCCCGTCCTCGAGGGTGACGGATCGCACGAACCCGTCGTCGGCGCGGAGCTCGACGCGGGCGATCCGGCCCTCGCGGCGCACCACGCCTCGGCTCTCCGCGAGGCCCCGCAGGTAGCGCGCGAACAGTCCCGCATCGAAGTGGTAGGCGTAGCCGATATGGCCCAGCGGAGACTCAGGCATGCGGGGGTCGGGCCGCATGAACCGATTCTGAAGGGCCGCCGCGGTGTTGATCGAGAAGTTCTGGAACGGCCCCGCCCGCCCCAGCGCGTTCATCTTGAGCCAATAGTGATGGCAGCGCAGCCACTCGAGGTCGCGCCCGATGACGCCGAAGCCGTGGATGTAGCTTTCGCCGATGTGGCCCCAGTCGTTGAACTGGATGCCCATCTTGAACGTGCCCTGCGTGGCGCGCATGAAGTCGGCCTCGTCGAGGCCGAGCAGCTCGTTGTACTTCTTGATGGCCGGAATGGTGGCTTCGCCGACGCCCACCGTGCCGATCAGTTCGGATTCGACAAGTGTGATCTCGTAGCGGCCCTTCAGGAGCTTGGACAGCAAGGCCGCGGTCATCCAGCCCGCCGAGCCGCCGCCCACGATCAGGATCCGGTTGAGCTGTCGCATCGTCTTGATCCAAGTCTCCTCCCGCCGGGGAGATCAGGCCTCGGGACAGGCCTCCGGCGTATTTTGCAGCGGCAGCGTCCCGACCGTGCGGGGCTGAGCGTAGCTCAGACCATAGCCGCGCGGAAACTGGACCACGTCATTCGCGCCCTCTCCGGTCGAGCAGGCCGAGCCTGGCCAGACGAAGGACAGCCGTCCGCTGAAGTCATGTCGCCCGCCGACCAGCAGGTCCGCCAGACCGTCCGCCTCGGTTCCGGGCAGGAAGGCCGCGACGAAGGCGTCGGACAGGTTCATCAGGTCGTTCGCATAGGCGGGGCGGCCTGAGTACAGCACGGTGATCACCGGGGTCCCGCGCCCGGCGACGGCCTGCAGGACCCTCAGGTCGGCCGGATGCAGCAGACTGTGCTGGACCGGGCGGGGGAACCGCACATCCCCGTTGTATTCCGCGTAGGGCGTCTCGCCGATCACGGCGACGACGGCGTCGTAGTCCGCCGGGTTCACGCCCGCGCCGTCGATCGAATAGGTCACGTCGGCCTCGCCCAGGGCGGTCCGCAGCGCGGTGAGGAGGGTCTCGCCGGTCCCGAAGTCGGCGTTGGTGTTCTCCGTGCCCTGCCACGTCAGGGACCAGCCGCCGGTCTGGTTGGACAGGCTGTCGGCGCTGGCGCCCACCACCAGCACCCGGGCCTCCGGCGCCAGAGGCAAGGCCGCGCCGTCGTTCTTGAGCAGCACCACGGACCGGCGAACCGCTTCGCGCGCGAGATCGCTGAAGTCCACCGCCGAGGCGTCGGCATTGAAGCGGCTGGCCGACACCGGCTGTTCGAACAGGCCGGCCCGCATCTTGACGCGCAGAATGCGGGTGACGGCGTCGTCGATCCGGGCCATCGGAATGCGGCCTTCCTCGACGTCGCGCACGGTGTTGGCGATGAAGGCGCGCCAGTCCTCTGGCACCATGATCATGTCGATGCCGGCGTTGATCGCTTGGGGACACCAGTCCTTGCGGCACCCCGGCACCTGTTCGATGGCGTTCCAGTCCGAGACCACGAGCCCGTCGAAGCCCATGCGGGTCTTCAGGACGTCGGTGAGGAGTTCGCGGCTGCCGTGAACCTTGCCGTAATCGCGGCCGCCCTCGACGTCGTTCCAGCTGTTGTAGGTCGCCATGACCGTCTGCGCGCCGGCCGCCA
>JBKBUS010000008.1:0-6986 GCA_046290035.1 Brevundimonas sp. | reverse complement strand
TATCATCTCGTCCTCGGCGGCCCGGTTCTCACCCTGGTCGACGCCCTGGAACGTCCCGCCGTCGCCGAGGAAGTGCTTGGCCGTCGCCACCACGTCGCCGTCGCCGGTCAGCTCTCCCTGAAGTCCCTCCACCATAGCCTCGGCGTAGCGGGCGACCAGCGCGGGATCGCTGGAGTAGCTCTCGTAGGTGCGTCCCCATCGGCGATCCTGGCCGACGGCGACGGTCGGCGCGAAGACCCAGCCGATGCCAGTGGCGCGCACCTGCTGGGCGGTCGCGCGCCCGATCCGCGTGATCAGTTCCGGGTCGTTGGCGGCCCCCAGTCCGATGTTGTGGGGAAACAGGGTGGCGCCGCGCACATTGTTGTGGCCGTGCACGGCGTCGGTCCCCCAGATCAGCGGTATCGGCGTCGCCATGTCGGCGCGCATCGCCGCGTCGTGGAAACTCTGCGCGTGGGCCGCCCACTCGGCCACCGTCGCGTCCTTGTCCATGTTCGGCCAGGCCCCGCCGCCGTTGAGGACCGAGCCGATGTAGAACTCCGTCACCTCGGCGGGCGTGATGTAGCGCACGTCGGGCTGGGTCATCTGACCGATCTTCTGCTCGAGGGTCATGCCCGCCACGATGGCCGCGATGCGCGCCTCCATCGCCGGATCGGCGGCCACCGGCGAAGCGGCGGCGGGCCAGTTGGAGACATCCTCGCCTCGGGAATGGGCTCCGGCCCCCGCGCAGGCGACGAGCGCCAGGGCGGAAGCGGCGAGCATGAGGCGAAGGGTCTTCATCGGGCGCACTCTCGAACTGGAAGGATCAGGCCTGAGAAAAAACGGGGCGGCCGCACGCGACCGCCCCAGGGGCTCAGGAGGGTCTAGAAGCGATAGTTCACGCCGAAGAGGAACTGCCGCCCGTATTCTTCATAGACTTCGGGCAGGAAGCCGCCGTCCGCGGTGGTGGTCCCGCCGCCGTCGATGCCGAGGCGGGTCCGGTACGGGGAGTTGGTGAGGTTGTTCACCTGGAACAGGAGCCCCAGCCCCTCCAGGGCGCCGTCCTGGAAGGTGTAGCCGATCTGTGCGTCGATCTGCTCGTCGTCCAGGATCTCGGTCTGCCCCCGGGTGGCGAACAGTTGAACCACCTCGCCCTTGAAGGCCTCGCGGAAGCGCTTGGAGATCCGCGCCTGGAAGCCGCCTCGCTCATAGTAGGCGGTCACGTTGTAGACGGTGCCGGACAGGCCCGGAATCCGCACCGGCGAACCGGGGTTGGCGGTCGGGTTCAGGTCGGACTCCGTCAGCGACAGCGAACCGATGACGCCCAGGCCGTCCAAGGGCTCCCAGATCGTGCCGAAGTTGAGCGCGCCGGAGAACTCCAGCCCCTCGATCGTGCCGCCCTCGCCGTTCGCCGGCAGGCTGATCGAACCGATCGGGCTGATGATGACGCCCGGCGGGATCGCGGTCGCCGTCGCCGGGATGGGGATGCCGGAGAAGTCGAACTCGCTGGTCTGGGTGTAGATGTAGGTCTCGAGATCCTTGTAGAAGCCCGCGATCGACAGATAGGTCGTGGAGTCCACGTACCACTCGTAGGCGAGGTCGAACGCCGTGGCCCGCCAGGGCTCCAGGTTCGGGTTGCCGCCGGAGGCGGACCACGGGTTCACCTCATCGCCCGCCACACAGGTCTGGCCGCTGCAGACCAGGGAGTTGAAGCCCGGCGTGACGTTGGCGCGCATCTCGTCCATGCGGGGACGGGCCATGGTCTTGGCTGCGGCGAAGCGCAGCCGGTGTCCGCCGCCCAGATCGTAGATCACGTTCAGGCTGGGCAGGGTGTCGACGTAGCTGTCGCCCTCGGTGATGGAGATCGGGACGATCGGCTGGCCGGGCTCCAGGCCGTTGATGATGACGCCGGTGGACTCCTGGGTCTGATCCACGATCTGAACGCCGAAGTTGCCTCGGAACCGGCCCCACTCGAAGTCCGCCTTGGCGAAGTAGGTGACGACTTCTTCCTCGATGTCCCAGTTCTTGTCGTAGAAGTTGGCGTCGAGGATCGGCGCGCGGTCCCAGTAGACGTCCAGGGCCCGGGTCAGATCGATGCTCAGCACGTCTCCGAAGCCGGCGAAGTCCAGCGAGGTCGGCTCGACCAGGTACTGCGGGTCCACCAGGACCTGCTGCCGGCCGTTCTTGAGGAACAGATCGAAGTCGTCGACCCGCTTGGTCTTCTCGCGATTGGTCAGGTTCACCCCGACCGTGACGGTGTTGATGATGCCGTCGAACTCGCGCTCGCCCTTCACGTCGAAGGCGTAGATGGTCTCCTCTACGTCCGGGAAGCGGATCGCGCCGTCATGCGCCCAGCCGCCCCAGGGCGCGCGGTCGCCCAGCGAGACCTGCGAGGCGTCGGCGTAGTCCAGCCCTTCGGCGTAGGTCGGGAAGCCCTCGTCCGAGATGTCGAAGCTGATGTCGTCCAAGGTGCGGCCGACATTCGGGGTCGCGCCCGTCACCCCGCCCGTCCCGAGCCCATAGCCGGCGTAGGTCTCCAGGATCTGTTCGCGACGCTGGTTGGACGAGTACGACAGGTCCGCCGTCAGGCGGGTGCGTTCGTCGAGCTCGTACTCGTTGTTCAGCCCCACGGCGAACAGCTCGTCCTCGCGGGTGTTGAAATCGTTGCGAATGATCGGGACGGCGTTCTCCACCGTGCCCGAAACCGCGAACAGCGAACCGCCGCGATCCTCGGTCTGGACGTTGGAATAGGCGACGTCATCGGCGTAGTAGTTCGAGAACCACTGGGCGCCGCGCCGGGTCTCTTCCTGATCGAACTGGGAATAGTAGAGATCGAGCGTCGATTCCCACCGGTCGTTCGGCCGCCACTGAGCGATCCCGATGAAGGCGTCGCGCGTGTTCACACGAGACGTGGCGAAGATCTCCTGGCCGTTGAGGAACAGCGCCCCGTCGGCGCTGTCCGGCGAGGTGCGGTCGCCGGGGAAGGCTTCATAGCCGTACGCCTTGTACTGGCGCGCCTGGGATGGCGAATCCAGGTGGGCGTAACCCAGCGCCAGGCCCAGGGTCCCGTCCATGAACTGATCGATGTAGCTTACGGAGACCCGCGCGCCGGTGCTTTCGACATCGCTGTTCAGGTCGCCGTCCTCGAGCCACTCGCCACGGACGTTCAGCGCGATGGCGCGCTCGCCGAAGTCCAGCGGCCGCACCGTGCGCAGGTCCGCCGTCCCCGACAGACCAAAGCCGGACAGCTCTGCATCCGGCGTCTTGTAGATCACCACGCCCGAGAGCAGTTCGGAGGGGTACTGGTCGAACTCCACCGCTCGGTTGTCGCCGGAAGACGCCTGCTGACGACCGTTGAGCAGGGTCGTGGTGAAGTCCGGCGCCAGGCCGCGGATCGAGATCACCTGGGCGCGGCCGTTCACGCGCTGGGCCGCGAGACCCGGCAGGCGCGCGATCGACTCGGCGATGGAGACGTCGGGCAGCTTGCCGATGTCCTCGGCCGACACCGCCTCGACAATCGAGGTTTCGGTCCGCTTCAGCTCGATGGAGTCCGCAAGGCCCCGTCGCAGGCCGGTGACGATGATCTCGTCGACCTCGGTGACGTCGGGCTCCTGCGGGGCCGCAGCCTCCTGGGCCCGAGCCAGGCCCGGCGCGGCCGAGACCAGGGCCAGCGCTGAGACCGACGCCGCCATGAGCGACCGGTCGACCTTCGTGCGTCGCATTGTTCCGTTTCCTTCCCCCGGCGCGCCTGTGGCGCGTCCCTGTTCTTCAGCTTCACATCGGCGATGGAAGCGCTTCCAATCGATAGCTCGTTTCAGGTCCCCGCGCAATCCTCAATGCAGGTTCAGGGCGCGTCCCAGACGTAGGTGGCCGCGCTCTTGGCCGGCAGGACGACGCTGGCGAGGCGTCCCGGCTCGCCGACCTTCAGGGACGCCGCGGCCTCGCGGTCGTTGAACACCAAAAGCACCCGCCCCCCGTCGGGATTCACGAAGCCGACGCTCGACAGACCCGGGGCCTCGTTGGACGCCACCCGCACGGCGCCCGGCAGGACGAACCGGCTCGCATGTCCGAAGGCGTAGTACTCCTGATTGCGGGTGATCTCTCCGGTACGGTTGTCGATGGTCACGACGCCGCGGCAATCGCCGCATCCTCCGGCATGAGGCCCCCACTCCTGATCGAGCGCGAGGTTCCACATCAGGACGCCGCGCGCCCAATTTCGGACGGAGCCGATGATCAGTGTTCTGACGGTCCAGCTGAAGCTGTCGGAGAAGGCGGGCGCCCACTGACCGCCAGAGCATTCGGTGAAGTAGACGTCCTTGTCGGGAAAGCGCTCCCGCACCTCGCTCTGGGCGCCCACCTCGCCCGCGTAACAGTGCCAGGCGACGCCGTCGATGTAAGGATTTGCGACCGGATCGGCCAGAACCGTGAGCGGTTGCTGCGGCTGATCCCAGTTGTGGTCCCAGTCCAGGATGCGGATGTCGATCCCCGCCTCGTCCAGCGCCGGTCCGAGGTGGCGTCCGATGAACGCCGCGCGGTCGGCGGGCGGCCAGCGCATGCCCGGATAGCTGTCCGGCTCGAAGTCCGGCTCGTTCTGGATGCTGAGATAGTCCGTGGGCACCCCGTTCGCCCCGGCGGCCCGAAGGTAGCGGACCCAGTAGTCGGCGTAGGTCGGATAGAACTCCGGCTTCAGCTGGCCCTGGATCAGGCTGCCGGTGGTCTTCATCCACCCCGGGGCGCTCCAGGGCGAATGCATGACCTTCAGGTCGGGATTTATGGCGGCCGCGGCCCGCACCGTCGGGAAGACGTGCTCCTCCATCGGCGCGGTGGAGAAGTTCGCCAACGCCGGATCAGGCGTGTCGGCGAGGCTGTAGTGGCTGAGCGAGAAATCCGACGCTCCCACGGTGACGCGGGTGAAGCTGAAGCCCAGACCACCCTCGCCCCGGCCGAACAGCTCGTTGAGCAAGGCTTCGCGCGCTTCCGGCGTCAGACGTGTCTGGATCAGGTGCGCCGACGCATCGGTGATCGAGGCCCCGAACCCGACCATGGTCTGACGCCGCTGGCCCGGCTCCAGCGTCACGACCTCGCCCGGACCGTCGGCGCTCCAGCCCGCGACCGGTTGCGGCTGCATCAGGCGGGACTGGTCGCCGGACGTGATCCAGGCCCGGACCTCCGCCTGGGCGGCCCCGGCGCCGGCGGCCGCGACGAAGGCCAGCGTCGCCATGAGCGACCTCCGCAGCCCGATGCTTGCCTTTCCGAACATTCGCCGCCTCGCCTTCTGATCAACCCGGTTGGAAGCGCTTCCAGTAGGACGGCTCGATCGTCGCGGGTCAAGCCCTTGCGCGAAGCCGCGCCCCGGGGGGCGCGCCGGCCGAGGCCCGCTCCACCACCGCGTGCGACAGGGTGACGAAGCGCGGCGGGCCGCGGTCGCCGCCTATGCGGCCGGACAGGGCGCGCACCGCCTCCCCCGCCATCTCCCGCAGCGGTTGGTGAACGGTCGTGAGGGGCGGCCAGATCACTTCCGAAACCGGCGTGTCGTCGAAACCCGTGATCGACAGCTGGCCCGGCACATCCACACCCCGGCCATGCGCGACCGAGAGGGCGCCGGCCGCCATGTCGTCGTTGGCGCAGATCAGCGCCGTAGGCGGCGCCGGCGCCTCAAGCAGCTGAGGGGTCAGGGCCGCGCCTGATCGGAAGGTGAAATCACCCCGGACGACCGAAACATCTTCCGGGTCGAGTCCCGCCGCGGCCAGGGCGCTGCGCAGGCCCTCATGCCGCCGCTCCGCCGCCAGGTGGCCGGCGATGCCGGCCATGAAGGCGAACCGTCGGTGGCCGAGCTGGATCATCCGGCGAGCGATGTCCGCCCCGGCGGCGGCGTCGTCGATCCCTACCCCGTCGGCCGCGTCGCGCCCGGCGCCCCCGGGTGAGATGCAGGCGGCATGGCAGTCGAGCGCCTGGATCGCCTCGATCAGCTCCACATCGTCGGCGAAGGGCGGCGTGAGCATGACCCCCTGGCAGCGCTGGCTGCGGATCAGATCCAGAACCTGCTCGCGGCGATTAGGGCGATCCTGGGCGACGTGGCGGGTCAGGAGCTGATACCCCAGACCGAGGCACTCACGCAGCGCTCCCAGCTCGAGCGCGGAGGCGTAGAAGGAGTTCGGCTGCGCATCGAGGTCGGACGCCACGATCAGGGCCAGCATGCGGCTCTGCCCGCCCGCCAGCGATCGGGCCTGCGGATTGACCCGATAGTCCAGGGCCTTGACCGCCGCCCAGACCCGCTGCCGGACTTCGTCGCGCACGTTCGGCCCGCCGTTCAGAACGCGCGAGACAGTGGTGCGCGCGACGCCGCAATGGCGGGCGACATCATCGATGGTGGGCTTCTTGGGCGACACGACAGCCTCGGCGGATAGGGCGAGAGCCTAGGCGTGACGGACGGAGGTTAGCAACGGGTCGACGCGGAGACTCGTCGTGGCGATGATGCCCGCATGATCTCCGCCGCGCCGCCCCTCCCCCGCCGAAGCCCCGCCTTCATGCTCGGCTATCTGGCGGCCCAGACCGGCGCCTACATCACCTTCATCCCGCTGCTGACGCTGCTCCTGCCCTTGAAGGCGGAGGCCATCGCGGGGCCTGACAAGACCCTCCTCCTCAGCCAGGCCGCAATGATCGGCGGGCTGGTGGCGGCGATCGCCAACATCGCCGCGGGCGTGCTCAGTGATCGGACGACTGGCCGGATGGGGCGCAGGCGACCATGGATTCTCGGAGGGGTGGCGATGACGGCGGCGGCGCTCGCCGCGATCGCGGGCTCAAGCTCGCCCTTGGCGCTGATCCTCAGCCTTGCGGCCTTCCAGGTGGCGGTGAACGCGCTCTATGGGCCGCTCTGCGCGCTCGTGCCGGACCTGGTGCCGGATGACCAGAAGGGCCTGGCCTCGGCCTTCGCCAGCGTCGCCCTGCCCCTGGCGAACCTGTTCACAGCCGTCGTCGTCGCCAGGTGGGCCGGGACGGAGGGTCTGGCC
>JBKBUS010000295.1:0-3249 GCA_046290035.1 Brevundimonas sp. | reverse complement strand
CGCCGGCGGAGGCGCCGTCGAGGGACGCGGACGCGTGCGCTCGAGGAACCGGCAACCCGCGCCGGCGGCGCAGGATCCCGCCGCGGCCCTGGCGGCGGCCCAGACGCTCGCCACCGCCGCCGGGAAGAGCTGCCAGGTCGTGGAGGCGCGTTTCATCGGTCGCAACAACGCGGGCGCCGAAGCTTACGAGGCGACCTGCGCCAGCGGAGCCGGCCTGCTTGTCGTGGGCGGAGAGCCGACCCTGGCCTACAACTGTCTCGCGCTCGCGGCCGCGGCTCCGGCCGAAGGCGCCGCCCGGTGCCAATCGCCTCGCAATCTCGACGCCGTCGCCACCGTTCAAGCCTACGTCCAGACGGCCGGTCTCGACTGCACGGTCGACGAGGCCGCCTGGCGGGGACAGCTGACGACCGGCGCGGATCGGTACGAGGTGAGTTGCGCGGGCTCCGAAGGCTACTTCCTGGACGTGGCCGCCGACGGCGCGAATGTGATCGACGACATCGCCTGCCTCGAAACCAGCACCGCGCAGCCCTGCCAGTTGACCGCCAAGGCCGACCAGATCGCCTGGCTCCAGGGCAAGTACGCCAGCGGCATTCCCGCCGACTGCGCCCCGAGCGATCTTCGCGTGGCGGGCGTCAACACCCAGGCGAAGTTCTACGAAATCGCCTGTGAGGGCGGCGCCGGCTACTTCATCCGCACGCGCCTCGATACGGGAGCGTTCGACCGCGCCATTCCTTGTGCGGAAGCCCTGCAGATCGGCGACGGCTGCAGCCTCACCGACACCAGCGCCGCCGTGGCCGAGGCCGCCGCGCGCCGTGCGTCGGCGCTGGCCGCGCTGGTCCCGTCCTGCCAGGTCGGCGGTGAGCGCCTGATCGGTCGCGAGACCGCGGGTGATCGTCGCGAGGTCGTGGAGTTCGCCTGCGCCGGCAAGCCGGTGGGCGTCGTGGCCTATATCGGCGCCGACGCCGCGGACAACGAGGCGTTCGACTGCCTGACGGTGTCGATCCGGGGGATCGAATGCGGTCTCACCACGGCGGAGCAGCTCAAGGCCGCGGTGCAGGCCCAGATGGACGCCGGCAACATGCCGTGCCCTGTGCGGCAGTTCATGGTGCACGGCCGCACGGATGACCAGCGCGGCGACTTCATCGAGGTGAAGTGCGAGGACGACCGCAGCCTGTTCGGCCAGTTTCCGCACGAACGGACACGAGCGGCCAACGACGTCATGATCTGCGCCCGCGCCCGCCTGCTGTACGGCTACGAGTGCGAACTCTGACCTGAGCGGCAGACCCGATCAGAGGGCCCGCCGGCGATCCGGCGGGCCCTTTGTTTTGCGCGACGCCCGGGCACGCTAACCTGACCCCAGACTCAGACGCCGGAGACCCGATGCGGATCGCCACCTGGAACGTGAATTCCGTCAACGCGCGGCTGCCGACGGTGCTGGCCTGGGTCGAGGCGGCCTCGCCGGACGTCCTCTGCCTGCAGGAGCTGAAGTGCCTCGACGAAAAGTTCCCGCGCGAGCCGTTCGAGAGCCTGGGCTACAATGTCGAGACGCACGGGCAGAAGACCTACAACGGCGTCGCGCTGCTCTCGAAGTCGCCGCTGTCCGACGTGCGGCGGGGCTTGCCCGGCGACCCGTCCGACGAGCAGGCCCGCTACATCGAGGCGGTGGTGGAAGCGCCCCGCCCGGTCAGGGTCGCCTCGATCTACCTGCCCAACGGCAATCCGATCGGCACCGAGAAGTTCGCCTACAAGCTCGCCTGGTTCGAGCGGCTCCAGCGGCACGCGGCCCAGCTCCTGGCTCTGGAGGAGGCGCTTCTGCTGTGCGGCGACTACAACGTCATTCCCGAGCCGAAAGACGCCCGCAATCCGCAGGCCTGGACCGACGACGCCCTGTTCCGACCCGAGAGCCGGGCCGCCTGGCGGGCGCTGAAGTGGCAGGGGTTCACCGACGCCCATGAGGCGGGGGGCGAGCCCGACGGGACCTACACCTTCTGGGACTACCAGGCCGGCGCCTGGCAGCGGGACCACGGCATCCGCATCGACCACGTCCTGATGTCCGGGCAGGCCGCCGATCGCTTCGTCGGCATCGAGACGCACCGCGAGGCCCGCGACATGGAGAAGCCGTCGGACCACGTTCCCGTCGTCGTCGAGATCGCCGAGTGATGGAGGCGCTCCGCCTCATCCTGCTGATCGGCCTCGCCGCGGCGGCGCTGACCACCGGAGTGCTCGCGCTCGGCTGGTGGTTGGAGCCCGCGCGCCGCCTTCGCCGAGCCATGGACAAGGCCATCGGCCGCGTGGCGGAAGCCGAGGCGCTGTCCCCCGCCGAGGGTAGGGCCGCCGCCCTGGACTTCGAGTCCGGCCAGGCGCTGGTGCTGTGGGACCGGGGCGCCAACGGCCTGCTGTATCCCTTCGAGGAAGTCGACGGCGCCGAGCTCATCGTCGACGGTTGCGTGGTCGCGCGCGTCCGGCGCGGGGAGCAGCGGCGCGAGCTGGACGTGATGGCGCCGGACGCCGCCCAGGTGGTGATGCGTCTGATCTTCGCCGATGCGCGCCATCCGGAGTTCGAACTCTCGCTCTATGACGTCCGCGTCGCCGCCGAGATCTCCACGCCGCCCGAGGCGCTGCGGCTGGGTCGGCGCTGGCTCTCGCACGTCGAGGCCCTGACCCGGCAGGGCTGACGATCCGCGCGGCCCCGCTTTCGCTCGCGCGTGCGGCGAGCTAAACCCCCGCCACCGTTCCCCTCAGTTCCGCTCAAGGAGCCCTCGTGGCCCGCCTGTTCGACGCCGTCATCATCGCCGACTGGACCGCCGCCGAGACGAAGAAGCTGGGCGACCAGTCCCTGTGGCTGGGCGTCGCCAAGCGCGACGTGCGCTTCCGCCTGTACGCGGAGACCCACAACGTCGCCACGCGGGCCGAGGGCGAGGCGCTCCTGGCCTCGCTGCTGGCGGAGCACCGGAAGCGCGGCGACCGGGTGCTCGTCGGCTTCGACTTCTGCTTCGGCTTCCCGGCGGGCACGGCCGCGCGTCTCGGCCTCAAGGACACGCCGGCCTGGTCCGCGACCTGGAAGTTCCTGGCCCAGAACGTCGTCGACAAGGCCGACAACACCAACAACCGCTATCAGGTGGCGGCCAAGATGAACCGGCTGATGACCGACCAGGCCTGGCCGTTCTGGGGCGCGCCGGCGAAACAGACGCAGCGCTGGCTGACGGCGACCAAGCCGACGGCCGCCCACGACATTCCGGAGTTCCGCGC
>JBKBUS010000294.1:0-3264 GCA_046290035.1 Brevundimonas sp. | reverse complement strand
GGTGGTCATCACCTCGAACAACGAGAAGGAGCTGCCCGACGCCTTCCTGCGCCGTTGCTTCTTCCACTACATCCGCTTCCCGGACGACGAGACCATGCGGGCGATCATCGAGGTCCATTTCCCCGGCATCAAGCCGCGGCTGGTGTCGGAGGCGCTGAAGACCTTCTACGAGATCCGCGACACGCCGGGCCTGAAGAAGAAGCCGTCGACGTCGGAGCTGCTGGACTGGCTGAAACTTCTGATGGTCGAGGACATCCCCGCCGAGTCGCTGCGGGAGACCTCGCCCAATCGCCTGATCCCGCCCCTGCACGGCGCGCTTCTGAAGAACGAGCAGGACGTGCACCTGTTCGAGCGGCTGGCGTTCCTCAGCCGCCGCGAAGGCGCGCGGCCCGGCGGTTAACTCGATTTCACTGGCGTTCGCCGTCCAGCGGAGCAGGATGACCCCATGAGACGCCCCGTCGTCATCGCCGTCGCCTGTGTCGCCGCCCTTGCCCTGGGCGCGTGCGACGACAGGACCGTGCGGATCACCAAGCGCAGCGAGGACTCGCCGGACAGCGGGGTGCTGAAGGTGGTCCAGACCCTGACCTGTCCGGAGACCGTGGGCGCCCTGACGCGTAAGGCGGTGTCCAGCGACCAAGGGCAGATCTGCACCTATGCGGGTCCGCGCGGCGCCGAGGTGACCCTGCACCTCGTGCCCCTGAACGGCGAAACGCCCGACGAGGCCCTGGAGGCGTTCGAGACCCGGCTGCATCAGCTCATGCCGGAGGCGGCCTCGCGGGTCGCGCCCGTCCCGCCGGCGCCCGATGCGCCGGAAACTCCCACGCCGCCCCCGACGCCCGGGACCGAAGGCGACGAGCGGGTCGACATCCGCCTGCCGGGTCTTTCGATCAGCACCGAGGGCGAGACCGCCGAGGTCCGGATGCCCGGCGTGTCGGTCTCGAGCCAGGAGGGCGGCAGCCGGGTGGCCGTGGCCGGCGTGCGCGTGCACAGCGGCGAGGGAGGACAGTCCGTCACCCTGGGCGGCGGCGACGGCCAGGTGTCCGTCCATTCGCGCGACGACATCTCCGAAGTGCGGGTCCACGCCGGGGGCCAGGCCACCCGCACCACCTACATCCTCAGCGATTCCGAGCCGTCGTCGCTGGGCTGGCGCGCGGTCGGCTATGAGGCGCGCGGTCCGCAGGGCGGCCCCCTGATCGTCGCCACGGTCAAGTCCAAGGACCGCGAGGGCGACAGCGTCTTCGACGACGCCAAGGACCTCGTGACGCTGAACGTCGGCGAATAGCCGGTTGATCCGCACGGCCGGATGCGTCACCTGACGGGCCCGAAACGTTCAGGTGAAGCGTTGCCCGCCAAGACCGCCGTCTCCCCCAGGACCAAAGAGCCGCCCCGCGCGTGGCAGCGCATGCTGTCCGGCCGCCGGCTGGATCTGCTGGACCCCTCCCCCTTCGACATCGAGATCGAGGACATCGCCCACGGGCTGGCGCGCGTGGCGCGCTGGAACGGCCAGACCACCGGCGACCACCCCTTCTCGGTCGCCCAGCACAGCGTGATCGTCGAGGAGATCGCCCAGCACCTGAAGCCGGGCCTGGAGCCGAAGTGGCGGCTGGCGGCGCTGGTCCACGACGCGTCGGAGTATGTGATCGGCGACATGATCTCGCCGTTCAAGGCGGCGCTCGGGTTCAGCTACAAGGCCTTCGAGGCGCGGCTGGAGGCCGCCATCCACCTGCGCTTCGGGCTGCCGCCGACGACGCCGGCCGCGATCAAGACGCTGATCAAGAAGGCGGACCGGGCCTGCGCCTATCTGGAGGCGACCCAGTTGGCCGGGTTCGAGCGCGAGGAGGCGCTGCGCTTCTTCGGCCCGCCGCCCGCCGGAATGAACCTGACGCTCGAGCCGTTGTCCGCCTCCGTCGCCCAAGCGCGATATCTGGAGCGCTATCGCGTGCTGGCCGAGGCGTGCGGGCTTCTGCCCGGGCCGGACGCCTGGCACACGGAGTGACCATGGCCCGGGACGACGACATCGGCGTCCTGATCGGCCTGTCGGCCGTGGTCTTCGCTTTGGACGGCGACCGCCTGTCGGTGCTGACCACCCATGCCAAGGAGGGCGAACCGGGTCTGCCCTTCGGCCCCTTCGATCCGGGCCGCCACCGCACCTTCGAACTGGCGCTGCGGGCCTTTGTGACCGCCCAGACCGGGTTGCGCCTGGGCTTCGTGGAGCAGCTTTACACCTTCGGCGACGCCGGCCGGGAGACGCCGCGCGCCACGCCCGCGCCGGGTCGCCTGCGCGTCGTCTCCGTCGGCTATCTGGCCCTGACCCGGGACATCACGGCCCCGCCCAGCGTCGACGCCCGCTGGCGGGACGTGACCGCCTTCTTCCCCTGGGAGGACCGGCGCGCTGGCCGGGCCGCCATGATCGACGAGGTCATCGCGCCGCGCCTCGACGCCTGGGCGGCCTCGACGGACACGGCGAAGCGGCGGCGCCGCATCGAGGCCCTGTTCGCGCCGGGCGACGACGGCCGCTGGAACGAGTCGGCGGTGCTGGATCGCTACGAACTGCTCTACGAGGCGGGACTGGTGACGGAGGCCGAGCGCGACGGCGCGGCGGAGGGGCCCTCGCCGCGGCTGGGACAGCCGATGGAGTCCGACCACCGCCGCATCCTCGCCACCGGCCTGGGACGACTCCGCAGCAAGCTGAAGTACCGTCCGGTGCTGTTCGACCTGGCGCCGGAGACCTTCACCCTGTCCCAGCTGCAGACGGCGGCCGAGGCGGTGTCGGGCCTGAGGCTGCACAAGCAGAACTTCCGGCGCGGCGTGGAGCGCACCGGCCTCGTCACGCCGCTCGGTCGCACGGTGGCCGGCACCGGGGGACGTCCGGCGGAGCTTTTCGCCGCCCGTTCGGGCGAGCGGATCGACGGGCACGCGCCCGGCCTGGCGCTTCCGGCGCTTCGCTGAGATGCCCTCTTGCGGCGGCCCCCGCCCTTGACTAAACACCGCGTCTCGCTCGCCTGAAGGCCTCTGAGATCGCGGAGAGGTGGCAGAGTGGTTGAATGTACCGCACTCGAAATGCGGCGTACGTGGAAGCGTACCGGGGGTTCGAATCCCCCCCTCTCCGCCACAGGCCGTCCGTAGGGCTAGAGCGTCTCGGTCATCTGGGTCCGCCGGGTGAGCGCCGGGCCGTCATCCGCGGTAGCGCTCGAACTCCTCGACATAGCGCGCCGTCAGCCGATCCTGGTGCTCGCCCTTCTCCTTGAGCTTGAGGAACCAGCT
>JBKBUS010000293.1:0-3273 GCA_046290035.1 Brevundimonas sp. | reverse complement strand
CGCGGCGCCCAGCGCCACGACCTCGTCCGGGTTCACGCCCTTGTGCGGCTCCTTGCCGAAGAAGGCCTTCACGGCCTCCTGCACCTTGGGCATGCGGGTCATGCCGCCGACCAGCACCACCTCATCGATGTCCGAGGCCTTCAGGCCCGCGTCCTTCAGGGCCTTCTGGCAGGGTTCGATGGTGCGCTGGATCAGGTCCTCGACGAGGGCCTCCAGCTTGGCGCGCGACAGCTTGATGTTCAGGTGCAGCGGGCCCGAGGCGTTCATCGAGATGAACGGCAGGTTGACCTCGTACTGGGAGGTCGAGCTCAGCTCCTTCTTGGCCTTCTCGGCTTCTTCCTTGAGGCGCTGCAGGGCCAGCTTGTCCTGACGCAGGTCGACGCCCTGCTCCTTCTTGAACTCGTCGGCCAGGTAATCGACCAGACGCAGGTCGAAGTCCTCGCCACCCAGGAAGGTGTCGCCGTTGGTCGACTTCACCTCGAACACGCCGTCGCCGATCTCCAGGATCGAGACGTCGAAGGTGCCGCCGCCGAGGTCATAGACCGCGATCTTCTGACCGTCGTTCTTCTCCAGGCCATAGGCCAGCGCGGCGGCCGTCGGCTCGTTGATGATGCGCAGGACCTCCAGACCGGCGATCTTGCCGGCGTCCTTGGTCGCCTGACGCTGGGCGTCGTTGAAGTAGGCGGGCACGGTGATGACCGCCTGGGTGACCTTGTCGCCCAGGTAGGCCTCGGCGGCCTCCTTCATCTTCATCAGGGTGAAGGCCGAGATCTGCTGCGGCGAGTAGTCCTTGCCATGGGCGCGCACCCAGGCGTCGCCGTTCGGACCCTTGACGATCTCATAGGGCACCATGCCCTTGTCCTTCGCCACGACCGGATCGTCGAAGTTGCGGCCGATCAGGCGCTTGATGGCGAAGAAGGTGTTCGACGGGTTGGTCACGGCCTGGCGCTTGGCGGGTTGGCCGACCAGGGTCTCGCCGCCGTCCTGAATCGCGACCACCGACGGGGTCGTGCGCGCGCCCTCGGCGTTCTCGATGACCTTGGGGTTCTTGCCGTCCATGACGGCCACGCACGAGTTCGTGGTGCCGAGGTCGATGCCGATGATCTTGCTCATGGCGTGCTTTCAAGTCTCCTTGCGGCGGGCGATGCGGCGGCCTCTTGGGCGAGCGCCGCGCTTGATCGCCCCCTTGGTGTAAAAAACATCGCCGCGCCAAGGGGATCGCCAGAACCTGGCGGACGCGACTGGGTTCATCCGACACGCGCCGGCCTCGCTAGAGCCTGACCGCCTGAAGAGAAATCGCTTCGCGATTCCGCTTGAGGCGTGAATCAGGCTCTCACTGGAACCCGGACCGGAATGTGAGCCCAGCTGGACTATCGTCCGACTGAACCGATTTCGGTCTGGGTGCGACGCCGGTTCGCTTGGCCCCGCATATGGGGAAGGCCACAAGGCCCGCAAGGGCTTTCGCGGTCCGAGGAGCATGATGACCGATCCCGGCCGCAGGCCATCCCTTGAGCCCTTGCCTGGCCTGACGGTCTGGCCCGGCCGGCTGGAGGAACAGGCGCAGGCGCGACTGCTGGCGCTTGTCCGTGAACGGATCGCGTCCGCGCCCTTCTATCGGCCGGTCACGCCGGGCGGGCGCGAGATGTCGGTGCGGATGACCAACTTCGGTCCCCTGGGCTGGGTGACGGACCGGGCGGGCGGCTATCGCTACCAGTCGACGCATCCGGCGACGGGCCGGCCCTGGCCTGACATTCCCCCCATCCTGCTGGAGTTGTGGCGTGAGCACGCCGACCCGGTGCGGCCGCCGGACGCCTGCCTCGTCAATCTCTACACGGCCGACGCCCGCATGGGCCTGCACCAGGATCGGGACGAGGCCGATCTGACGGCCCCGGTGCTGTCGGTTTCGCTGGGCGACGCCGCCGTCTTCCGCTTCGCCCCCGCGGAGGGCGGGCGATCGAGCTCGATCCGGCTGCGCTCCGGCGACGTGCTGGTCATGGCGGGGCCTGCCCGCCTGTGCCGCCACGGCATCGACCGGGTTCTGGGAGGCTCCTCGCGCCTGCTCGCGGGCGGCGGCCGATTGAACCTGACGCTTCGCCGGGCGCGATGACGCATCACGAGGAAGTTGCTCGACCTGTCCTGACCGCCTTGCGACAAAACTCGCGGAACGTGTGGGGACGAAATCATGTCGACGCTGATCCGGCCCGAGGGGCCTTCGCCCGAGGATGCGGTGTTGAGCCGCCGAGGCCTGGCTGGGGCCGTGCTCGGCGCGGCCGCCTTCGCCGGGTACGCGCCGGCCGCGCTGGCTCAGGCGGCGCAGCCGATCGTCACCGACGCCGAAGGGCTGACGATCCAGGAAACAACCTATCCGGCGCCGGACGGCTTCGCCCTGCCGGCCTATGTGGCCCGGCCGTCGGGCGAAGGGCCGTTCCCGGTCGTCATCGTGGTGTCCGAGATCTTCGGCCTGCACGCCTGGATTCAGGACATCTGCCGGCGGCTGGCCAAGGCCGGCTACGCGGCCGTCGCGCCCGCCTTCTTCGTCCGGGTCGCCGACCCGGCCCCTCTGACGGACTTCGCCGAAATCCAGCGGATCGTGGCCCAGGCGGGGTACGAACAGGTGATGGGCGACATCTCAGCGACCCTCGCCTGGGCCGACCAGCAGCTGTGGGCCGACAGCGATCATGTGGGGATCACCGGCTACTGCTGGGGCGGCAAGGTCGTCTGGCAGGCCGCCGCGCGCTTCGCCGCCATCGACGCGGGCGTGGCCTGGTACGGACGCCTGGCCCCGCCCGCGAACGCGACGCCCGAGCAGCGGCAGGCCGGCGCGCCCTGGCCCGTTGACGTCGCCGCGGAGCTCAAGGGACCGGTCATCGGCCTGTACGGCGGCCAGGATCGCGGGATTCCGCTGGACACCGTCGAGCAGATGCGAGCGGCGCTGGCGCGGGCCGGGGCCGAAGGCAGCGAGATGGTGGTCTATCCCGACGCCGAGCACGGCTTCCAGGCCGACTACCGCGCAGGCTACGACGCCCAGGCCGCCGAGGACGGCTGGCGGCGTCTGCTCGCCCACTTCGAAACGTACCTCAAGAGTTGATCAAGAACGTCGGCGCATTCTCGTGCACGGAGGCGCCGGCGGGAGCGATATCGAATGACCAAGTTCAGAGTTCTCGCGGCACGGGCGCTACTCGCCGTCACCCTCACCCTGCCCTTGGCGGCCTGCGGCGGGGGCGGCGGGGGCGGCGGAGCAGCCGGGGGCGTCATAACCCCGCCGCCGCCTCC
>JBKBUS010000292.1:0-3273 GCA_046290035.1 Brevundimonas sp. | reverse complement strand
TGCCCCTGGAGCGCGTCGCCTGATGCCCCACGCCCGACCCGACCTCCCGGGCGCCACGCGCCCTCGCCCAGGTGCTGAGATCGACCGCCATGCTGACGCCTGAAGCTCGCTTCCGCCGCTTCGCCCGCGCGGTCACCACCGAAGTCGGCGCGCTCGATTCCTCCTTCCTCGGCCGGGGACGCCCCCTCGGCGCGGCCCGCGTGCTCAACGCCATAGGGCAGGGACGCACCGACGTGGCGGACATCCGCGCCTATCTGAGGCTCGACTCCGGTCTGATGAGCCGCCTCCTGCGCGCCCTGGAGGATGAGGGCCTGGTGGTCACCCGCCCCGATCCCGCCGACGCGCGCCGCCGCAGCGTCGAACTCACCGCCGCCGGTCGGCGCGAGTTCCAGGCCTACGAAGAGCTGTCCGACGGCCGCGCGGCCCGGGTTCTCGCCTCCCACCGGGACCCCGAGGCCCTGCTCGCGGCCCTGGACCTGATCGCGTCCTCGCTGGCTCCCGATCAGATCGAGATCCGCCGGGTCGATCCGCGCGAACCCGCCGCCCGCTGGTGCCTGGATCGCTACTACGAGGAGCTTCAGCGGGTCTTCGAGACCGGATTCGACCTCGCGAAGTCGCGTGATCCCCGGCCCGAGAAACTCCTCCCGCCGCGCGGGGCCTTCCTCGTCGCGATCCAGGACGGCCTGCCCATCGGCTGCGTCGGCCTCAGCGGCGACGGCGGCGAACTCGCCGAGATCAAGCGCCTCTGGGTGGCCCCCTGCGCGCGGGGCCTCGGCTGCGCGCGTCGCCTGATGGGCGCGGTCGAGGAGGAGGCCCGCGCGCTGGGCGTCCGCACCCTTCGGCTGGACACCAACCGCGCCCTGCCCGAGGCGGCCGAGCTCTATCGGCGCAGCGGCTGGCGCGAGATCGAGCGGTTCAACGACGACCCCTACGCCCATGTCTTCTTCGAGAAGACCCTGGCGCCTGCGCCCGAGGCGGTCGGGTGATGCTGAGCCGTCCCTCTGCGGCCGCGCCTGCGCCGCGAGCTCGGCGCCCATGAGGGCCGCCGAAGAGGCGCGCGCCGTCGCCGCCGTGCGCAGCCTGTTCGCCGCGCTGGACGTCGGCGACTTCGACGGGGCGCGCCTTCGGCTCGCGCCCACCGTCGAGCTCGACTACGTCGGCCTCTGGGGCGGCGCGCCCCGGCGCCTGGCGGCGGAGGACCTCGTGCAGGGCTGGCGCGACGCCATCTCCGGCTTCGACGCCGTTCGCCACGATCTCGGCGCGCCGCGCCCGGCGGTCGGCGGATCCAGCGCCCTGGTCGTCTGCCCGGCGGAGATCCTGCACCTCCTCGACGACCGCGACTGGCGCCTGACCGGCGTCTATCGGCTCGGCCTGGTGCGCGCGAGCCCCTGGCGGGTCGCCTCCATCGTCTTCGAACTGGAGCGCGAGACCGGCGATCGCGACCTCGTCGATCGGGCCCGCCGCCGGGCCCGCGCGCGGCGCCGCGTCACGCCCGATCAGGCCTGACGCCGCTCCAGCCGATTTATCCCGCTCGCGCAGAGCCGCCCGCCCCATCGGACGGCGGCCCTCAGGGGAAGTAGTCGGTCGATCCCTCGCCGAGCGACGACCGTCGACGCAGCTCCAGCTCGATCCGACGGAAGGCGCCGCCGATCTCCGTCATCACCAGGGCCGGGTCGAGGTCCGAAACCGCCTCGCCGAGGTCGCGCTGGAACTCCTCCAGCCGGATCAGCAGGGCCAGCATCATCTTATTGTCGGCGCAGCGGGCGGCGAACGCCGGGGCCCCGATCTGCACGGCGGTCAGAATGGCGAAGGGATCGGCCTCGAGAACCTCGGCGAAGCGGCGGACCTTGTCGAAGTCGAAACGCCCCTGCCCCGCCTCGAAATGCTCATAGGACCGCAGCGGCATGGCCATGGCCTCGGCCACCTCCGCGGCGGTCCGGCCCCGCCGCCGGCGCACCGCCTTCAGCGCCGCCGACAGGCCCTGGCGGTGACTCGCGTCAACGAAACGGATCGGGGTCATGTCCTCAACCTGAGCGCGCGTCGCCGACCCTGTCCAGAGGCCCCCCTCTGGCCCGCAAACTTCTTGCGGAGCGACCGCAACTTCCCTGCGGCCGGCGCTGGACAGGCGCGCTGAAGGCCGCCGATGCGCTTGCCGTGTGGTCCTGGAGCCGCCCACCCTGACCGCGGAAGGCGCGCCTCTGTCCGTGTTCGGCGCGTCGCGGAAACGATGCGGCGGATGGAGTCCCTCTCCCGAGACCCCTATGGCGACGCGCTGAAGGCGATCCGCGATCTCGCCGCCTCCGGCCGCTTCGGCTGGGGCGAACCCCTGGTGGTCAAGGACCTCTCCGAAGAGATCGGCTACAGCCACACGCCGGTCCGGGAGGCCCTGGCCTGTCTGGCGGGCGAAGGTCTGATCGAACGCCGCCGCGGGCGGGGCTACTTCTTCCCGGCCCTGACCGCACCGGACGTCATCGATCTCTGGGAGCTGGAGTGGGCCTACGTCCATGCCGCCCTGCAGCTTCACGGCCCGCGCACCGCCCGGCTGCAGAAGGCCGCCGGGACCGTCGGGGGCCCGAGCTTCGAGGCCCTGTTCTCGGCGATCGTCGACGGTTCGGGCAATGCGGCGCTCGCGCAGGCCCACGCCCGTATCACCGAGCGGCTGGCGCCGATCCGCCGCGGCGCCGAGGCGCTCCATCCCGACTGGGCGCCGGACGACCAGGCCCTGCTGGCCGCCGCCCGCGCGGGCGAAGAACCGCTCTTCCTGGAGCTCTTCGACGCTCACCACCGCCAGCGCTGCGGCCTCGCCGATCGCATCGCGCTTCACATGCAGAGGGGCGCGTGACGCCCGTAAGATATAGGTCAGGTATTGTTTGAATATAGGCCACGCCGGCCGCTCCATGACCGGGCCCGCATCCCGCGGGCCCATTCAGAGGAGACCCGTGATGACCCCCAGGCCCCTGGCGCTGATCCGGCTCGGCGATGCGCGCCGACGGACCCGCGCCGACCAGGAAGTCGGCATGCTGGAAGAGATTCCGGTCAGTCGCTACCGCGCCCTCGAAACCGACTGAAGGAGGTCGCGATGAACACCCGTCCCACCCCCGCCCTCATCCCGCTCGGCCGCGCGCGAAGCCGCACGCGCGCCGACCAGGAGACCGGCGTCCTGGAGCTGATCCCCACCAGCTTCTGGCAGGTCTCGGCCTGGACCCGCTGAGAGGTTCGGACGCCGGCTCGCCCGGCGTCCGTTCCCGGCCCGCTCCGATGCCCTCTTCGCCC
>JBKBUS010000291.1:0-3279 GCA_046290035.1 Brevundimonas sp. | reverse complement strand
GATGCTGACCGCCGGGCTCGATCAGGATGCTGCCAGCTGGGCCAACCGGGTCGAAGAAGGCAGTCTGGGATGGGCTTTGCTCGCGATCGCCGATCCCCGCGGCTGGTGGATCTGAAGGAGCGCGCCCATGACTTCCACACCTCCCCGGGACGAACCCGTTTTCCGCTCCGGCGGCCAGGAGGACGGCCGGGTCGCGGCCGTGCTCGCCTGGGGGCTGTATATTCTGTCGATCCCCAGCGCCAATGTGCTGGTCCTCGTCGGGCTTGTGGTGGCCTACGCCGGGCGGGGCTCGGCCTCGGGTCTGGCGCTCGAACATCTGAACGCGCAGATTCGCCTGTTCTGGTCGGTGTTCTGGTGGACCATCGCCTGCTGGGCGGCGATCGCCGTCAGCGCGCTCGCCAGCGTGATCCTGATCGGCATCCCCTTCCTGTTCTTCTTCCTGCTGGTGTGGTTCCTGATCAGCGTCTGGTTCACGGTGAAGAGCATCTTCGGGCTGATCAACCTGCTGGGCGACCGCGCGCCCTGAGGCTTCGGGGAGACAGGGTCCGGCGAAGGCGTCGACAACCCGCGCTCGGTGGGGAACGCAGGGCTCTCGCTTGAGTTGGCCCTGCGTCACACGCCGACACAGTTCACCGGAGGCCATGCCCATGACCGATCTTCGCGATGTCGTCGCCCAGCAGAGGTTCGAACAGGGGTTCACCGACGCCCAGGGCCAGACCCGCACGGTGTTCGCGGACTACGCTGTTCAGGGAAACACCCGCGTCATCCTGCACGTCGAGGCCGACCCGGCCCTGAGGGGCACGGGCGCGGCGGGCAGCTTCATGCAGGCGCTGGCGGAACACGCTCGGGCCGAGGGATTGAAGCTGACGCCGCGATGCGGCTACGCCGTCGCCTGGCTGAAGCGGCACAGGGAATATGACGACGTGGTGGCCTGAGGTCAGCCCGGTGAGGGCTTGAGCCCCGTCGCCGCCGCCGATGACCGGCGGAACTCGTCCGCCGCCCCGGATCACCGGAAAGCCGATGGAGCGGTCGGGTGTTCCCGCGCATTGTAACGGTGCGGTTGAAGGAGACGACGATGCCCGAGGTCGATCTGGGAGCGCTGGGCGCGGCGGCCGGGCCGATGCAGGTCTGGGTCCTGCCGGCCCTGCTGGGGCTGGGGCTGGCCTCGGCGACGGGACTGCGGACCTTCCTGCCGCTGCTGATGCTGGCCCTGGCGGCGCGGTTCGAACTGTTCGGCGTCCGGCTGATCGATCAGATGGACTGGCTGGTCGCCTGGCCGGCCATCGCGGCGCTGGGCGTGGCGACGGCGGCGGAATTCCTGGGCGACAAGGTTCCGGCCATCGATCACGGCCTGAACGCGATCGGCTATGTCACCCGGCCGGTGGCCGGAGCGATCGCCGCCGGCAGCGTCTTCTGGGCGGTCGATCCCGGCATGGCGGCGCTGGCGGGCCTGATCGTCGGGGCGCCGGCGGCTCTGGCCTTCAATGCAGCCCAGACCGGGGTCCGGATCGGCTCGACCGCGACCACGGGCGGGCTGGGCAATCCGGTGGTGTCGCTGATCGAGGACGTGCTGGCCTTCTTCACGGTGATCGTCGCCTTCCTGGCGCCGATCGTGATCCCGCTGGTGCTGCTCGTACTGGCCGTCGTCGTGTTCCGGCTGGCGCGCCGCATCCGCGAGCGAGAGCCGGCGCGGGCGGCCTAGAGGCTGCGGCTGACGATGGCCTTCAGGGTCTCGGCCTTGGCCGGAAGATCGGACGACAGGCGGCCGGCCAGTTCCCGGGCGCCGACGGGATAGGCGTCGCCGCCATCCGCGATCTCTTTCGCCATCCGCGAGGCTTCCAGCAGCACCCGCTCCAGCGCCTCGACCTGTTCGACGGCCAAGGCCCGGGCCTCCATCTGCAGGCGTTTGACGCGTTCGGAGGTGGTCTCCGGCTTGCGCATCAGATCGTAGATTTCCGCGTCGCCGGGGATGAGACGCAGGTCAGGCTTGGCAGTCGGACTTTTGGGCATGGCGTACTCCTGCCAAGCCAATGCGAAGCGGCGCCGCTCTGTTCCCGAGCGAAAGGGTGAACGCGCGACAACCGCCGCCGGTGTGTTTCCGTTGCATCACGAAGACGCGTCAGGCGGCCTCGGTGCGCAGCTCCATGCGGGCCTCGGCCTCGCGCACCGCCTCGACGGCGCGGTCGACCACCTCGAGACCGGCGCCGGGCTTGACCGCCTCGACGGTCAGGATGCGGCGGAAGGTCCGCGCGCCGGGCCGCCCATGCATGAGGCCGAGCATATGCCGGGTCATGGCGGGCAGGTGCACGCCCTCGGCCAGACGGGCGGCCATATAGGGCCGGTAGCGGTCGATGGCGGCGAAGGCGTCGACGTCGGGAGTCGCCGCGCCGAACAGCCTGCGGTCCGCCTGTCCCAGAATGGCGGGCTCGTGATAGGCGGCCCGGCCCAGCATGACGCCGTCCAGCCGCACGCCGTCCGAGGCGTCGAGATGCGCCTCGGCCTCGTCCAGAGAGCCCACGCCGCCGTTGATCGTCACCGACAGGTGGGGCCGCTCGCGCTTCAGCCGGCGCACGAGGGCGTAGTCCAGCGGCGGCACGTCGCGATTTTCCTTGGGCGACAGGCCCTGAAGCCAGGCCTTGCGGGCGTGGACGATGAAGACTTCGACGCCGACGGCGGCGCAGGCGTCGACGGTTTCGAACAGGGAGACCGCCGGGTCCTGATCGTCGACGCCGATGCGGCATTTGACGGTGGCGGGGACCGCGACCGCCGACTTGATCGCCGCCATGCAGTCGGCGACGAGTTGCGGCTCGCGCATCAGGCAGGCGCCGAAGCGGCCGGACTGGACCCGATCCGACGGGCAGCCGACGTTGAGGTTGATCTCATCGTAGCCGAAGGCCTCGCCGATGCGGGCGGCCTCGGCCAGCTGGTCCGGGTCCGAACCGCCGAGTTGCAGCGCCACCGGATGCTCGACCGCGTCGAAGCCCAGCAGACGCTCGCGGTCGCCGTGGATCACGGCCGGGGCGGTGACCATCTCGGTGTAGAGCAGGGCCCGGGACGTGAGGGCGCGATGGAACGCCCGGCAATGCCGGTCGGTCCAGTCCATCATCGGGGCGACGGACAGCCTGCGGTCCAGCGGTGGCGGCATGGTTTCCCTGACGAGCCGAGCGGTCGAAGGCGCGCTGCTTAGCCGAAAGCGCGGCGAAAGGCGACGACCGGGCCGATCAGACGCCGGCGCGCTCGCGGTCTTCCTCTTCCTCCAGCGCCTCGGCGGCCTCCTCG
>JBKBUS010000290.1:0-3286 GCA_046290035.1 Brevundimonas sp. | reverse complement strand
ATGCTGATGCCGAACAAGGATGGGCTGGAGGTCATCATGGAGACCCGCGGGGCCGGCCTGACCCTGCCTATCATCGCCATCACCAGCGGCGGCCGGATGGATGCGCCCAGCCTGCTGAAACCGGCGAAGGTTCTTGGCGCCGACGACGTCTTGCCCAAGCCCCTGCATGCCGACACGCTCGTGAAGGCCATGGAGCGGCTGCTGTGCCGGGTCGAAGCGCGGCGATAGGCTGACGCCCGCCCGCCTGGACGATCCCGTCCGCCGCCGTGCGAGGGAGCGGGCCGACGCGGTACGACGTCGCCGTCGTCCGCGTCGGCGGCGACTCTCAGAACCTCGTGCTGACGCCCACGAATGCGGCGCGGCCCGGCGAGACGAAACCGAACACCTCCTCGCGCTCCTCGTCGAACAGGTTCTCGATCCGGCCGAACAGGCTCGCGCGACCGCCGAGCGCCAGGTCGCCCGCGAGGTTCACCAGCGTGTAGGAGGCGAGCCGCACCCGGACCGGAACGTAGCTGGGATCGGTGAAGGCCAGGTCGTCGGCGGCGCCCACGTGCCGGACGAGGAGGTTCAGGCCGCCGCGCCCGGCCGGGTCGCGCCAGTCGACCGCCAGGCTGGCGGTGTTGCCGGGCCGTCGGACTTCCTCGACGCCGTCCTCGTCCGCGTCCAGCCAGGTCGCCGCGATATCGACGCGCCAGTCGGCGGAGGGTCGGATCGTGGAGCGCAGCTCGAGACCGGACTGGGTCGACTCGGTCGTCCGGTTCGCGGGCGTGGCGATGAAGTCCGGGGCCGGGAAGGTGGTGAAGATCTCGTCCTCGAGCGTCGCGTCGAACCAGACGGCCTCGACGGACCAGGCGGCGCCGATCTCATGGCGGACCCCGGCCTCCCAACCCTCGGAGCGTTCCGGCTTCAGGTCGGGATTGCCGATGTAGCGACCGTCGGAGAAGCCGTAGAGCTCATAGAAGCCGGGGTTCTTCACCCCGGACCCGGCGGCGCCGTGCAGGCGCGTGCCGGGCAGAACGTCCAGCGATCCTTGAACGCGATAGGTCGTGGCGTCGGCGAAGCGGTCGTTGTCGTCGTGCCGGATCGCGCCGCCCAGGCTCCAGCCGTCGGCGAAGGCCTCGTACTGCGCGACCGCGCCCCGGGTCTCGACCTCGCGCCGGCCGGTGAAGGCGAAGCCGGAGGGGTCGCGGCTCCGGAAACCCTCGGTCTCCAGCTCGATCGCGCCGGTCAGGCGCTGGGCGACCGTCCCGCCCCAGCGATAGGTCGTCTCCAGCGACGCCTTCACCCGGTCCCCGGTCCAGCCGTAGGTGCGCGTGTCGAACGCCAGGTTCTCGCGCGCGATGTCGGCGCCCTGGATCGACAGGGTCGAGGTCAGGCGGTCGTCCAGCAGGGTCAGGTCGGCGGCGACGAGGCCGTACACCGCCTCCTCCTCGTACCGGACGCCGGGCGAGTCGATGATCAGGCCGAAGGTGGGGCTGGACGGGTCGTTGTCGCTGTCGTTGTAGTCGCCGGACCGGTCGACGCCGCGCACCACGGCCCTCAGTCCCAAGGCGTCGGACAGCCGCCAGTCGCCCTTGAAGGCGGCGGTCAGGGCCTCCCGGCCAAGGTCCCGCGAACCGCCGCGCGCGTTGGGCGTCCCGTCGGTGGTCAGGGCCGAGACGGTGAGGGCGTAGTCGCCGTCGCCGGCCACGCCCGCCAGACGCGCGGAGCCCTGCACCGTGCCGAAGGAGCCGGCCTCGATCCGGGCCTGGACGCCCGGATCCTCGCGGCCGGGCGCGGTGATCAGATGGACCACGCCCCCGACCGCGTCGGAGCCGTAGAGCGCGCTCTGGGCGCCGCGCAGCACCTCCAGCCGCGCTCCGGGCGCGGACTGAAGCGAGCCGAACTCGAACTCGCCGGTGAAGGCGTCGGACGTCTCGATTCCGTCGATCAAGGTCAGGACGTGGTTGGCCTCAGTCCCCCGCAGCCGGACCTGGGTCTGACCGGGCGCGGTCGAGACGGCGACGCCGGGAAGGTCGCGCAGGGCGTCGACCAGATCGCGCACCTGGCGTCGCTCCAGCTGCTCCGCCGTCAGCACGTCGGCGGAGGCGGCGAGGGCGGACAGGAGGGCGCCTTCGGGCGCGCGGCTGCCGGTGATGACGATCTCCGCCACCTGGGGGGCGTCGTCGGAAAGGACGCCCGCGAAGGCGCAGGCGGGGGTGAGCGCTGTCGCCAGCGCGAGGGTCAGTCGATGGGCGTTCATGACGAACGGTCTCCGGGCGTCGAGCGAGGAGAGCCGGAGCGTCCGCGCGAAAGCGGTCGGCGCGCGCGGGCGTGCGGACGCTTCGCCCGCCGACGCGTTCCGATGCGGCCCCGGCCGCGGTCGTCGCTCAGACGAAGTCCGTTCGCGCCTGGCCAACCCCTGAGCCGGGCAAGAGCGACACGCGTCGGTCGGTCTCCTGGCTCGCGGGTCGTCGCACGCCGGACAGCCTTCCCGGTTCCGCCCGTCGCCGGGCCGTTCCAGTGACCGCGAACCCCTGTTGAGAGGGACCCGCACGTCCGTCGCGCTCGCCGCTTACAGTTGCAGGGACAGCCTCGGCCTTGGGCGATGAGCCCGCACCGCGTTCCCGTTACCGCCGCGTCGGCGGCTTGGTGCCATGTTTCGGGGCCGTCGGGAAGGTCGAGCTTGACCCCCGCCGACGCGGCTTACGAAGATGCGGCGCGAACAGGAGACGCCGATGACCACAGGCCCGGACCGCTATCCCGTCGATCCCGCCCGCACCGCGCGCGCCCACATGGACAAGGCGGCCTATGAGGCGGCGGTGGTCGCGGCGCGGAAAACGCCGGAGGCCTTCTGGGCCGAGCGGGCGAAGCGGCTGGACTGGTTCAGCTTCCCCACCAGGATCAAGGACGTCAGCTTCGCGAAGGCCGATTTCCGCATCCGCTGGTTCGAGGACGGGGTTCTGAACGTCGCCCATGAGTGCATCGACCGGCACCTGCCCGCACGGCGGGACGAAACGGCGATCATCTGGGAGGGCGACGATCCGAAGGACAGCCGCCGCATCACCTATGGCGAGCTCCACGCCCAGGTCTGCCGCATGGCCAATGTGCTGAAGGCGCAAGGGGTCGCGAAGGGCGACCGCGTCACGATCTACCTGCCGATGATCCCCGAGGCCGCCTACGCCATGCTGGCCTGCGCCCGGATCGGGGCGATCCATTCGGTGGTGTTCGGCGGCTTCTCGCCGGACAGCCTGTGCGGACGGATCGAGGACTGCGGCTCGAAGGTCGTGATCACCGCCGACCAGGG
>JBKBUS010000289.1:0-3287 GCA_046290035.1 Brevundimonas sp. | reverse complement strand
GGAGAAGTACGACGCCCTGCTCGCCCTGGTCGTGCCGACCACCGACTATGACCAGATCAAGGGCTCGGACCTGGTGATCGAGGCGGTGTTCGAGAACCGCGAGATCAAGGCCGATGTGACGAAGCGGGCCGAGGCCCAGCTGGCCCCGGGCGCGGTGTTCGGCTCCAACACCTCGACCCTGCCGATCACGGGCCTGGCCGAGGCCAGCGTGCGGCCCGAGGACTTCATCGGCATCCACTTCTTCTCGCCGGTCGACAAGATGATGCTGGTCGAGATCATCATGGGCGAGAAGACCGGCCAGGCGGCGCTCGCCAAGGCGCTCGACTACGTCATGAAGATCAAGAAGACGCCGATTGTCGTGAACGACGGCCGCGGCTTCTACACCAGCCGCTGCTTCGGCACCTATGTGGCCGAAGGCCTGGCCATGCTGGAGGAGGGGTACGCCCCCGCGCTAATTGACAACATCGGCCGCATGACCGGCATGCCGCGAGGCCCGCTGGAGATGCACGACGACGTGGCGCTCGATCTCAGCGTCAAGATCGCCAAGCAGACCAAGGAAGACCTGGGCGACGCCTATGTGCCCCTGCCCGGCTGGAAGATCGTGCAGACCATGGTCGAGGACCTGGGCCGCTATGGGCGCAAGAACGGCAAGGGTTTCTACGACTATGACCAGAAGCCCAAGAAGCTCTGGTCGGGCCTGTCGGAGCTGGCGCCCGTCACCATCAACGACTCGACGCCCGAGATGGTCGAGGATCAGAAGCGCCGCCTGATCTTCCGTCAGGCCGTCGAGGTCGCCCGCTGCTGGGAAGAGGGCGTCATCGACGATCCGCGCGAGGCCGACGTCGGCGCCATCCTGGCCTGGGGCTTCGCGCCCTGGACGGGCGGCCCGATCACCTACATCGACCAGTATGGACTGAAGGCCTTCGTCGAACAGGCGGACGCATACGCCGCCAAGTACGGCGACCGGTTCACCCCGCCCCAGCTGCTGCGCGACATGGCGGCCAAGGGCGAGACCTTCTACGGCAAGTTCGCCGGACAGAAGCAGGCGGCCTGACGCCCCACCGATGGGTCAGGACCGAGGGCCGCGGCAGGCGATCGCCGCGGCCCTTGTTCGTTCAGCCCGCCTTGATGTCGCGATAGGCAGCGGCGAAGGGGGCGTACATGATCGCCAACTGCAGCGCCGACAGGATGCCGTTGATCACCAGGTAGGCGATCACGGCCGGGGCCGCCGCACGGAGCACCTCCTGCAGCGCGGCCCCCTCGAAGGCCGCCAGTTCCTGGATGCCTCCCGTCATCAGGGTGATCGGCGTGAGGGCGATGCTGCCCAGCAGGCTGACGATGATGCTCATGACGACGGCGATGATCGCCATGCCAAGAAGCGGCCAGAACCGGCCCTTGGTCAGGCCGAAGGAGTCGAAGATCGCGAACCTGCGCTCGCCGACGACGATCGGCACCGCCAGACTGAGGCGGACCGCCAGCCAGATCAGGCCCGCCGTGACGCCAAGGCCGGCGATCACCGCGACAAGCCAGAGCAGACCCTGCTCGGTGGCGATCGCCATGCCGATGACGAACCCGACCACCGCCCAGCCGATGAGGCTGACCACGCCGAACAGGATTCCGAGCACCAGCGAAACGACGAAGACGCGGGCCTCGTCCATTCCCAGCCGTAGATATCCGAAAGCCGACTCCGCCGGCCTCAGGACCGCCCGCGCCACCGCGGCGCTCAGCACGGCTCCGAAGATCATCGCCAGCGGCAGGACTCCCATCATCGTCCCGTAGAGCGGCAACAGGGCTTGAAACTCCTCGAAGCTCGGCTCGGGGACGCTTTGAAGGCGCTCCATCTCCGCCATCAGGGAGATGAACGCACCTCCGATGAGCGCGAAGAACGCCGCCATCATGACCAGATAGAAAAGGCCCCACATCGCCACGGCCAGGGGCTTGCGGCGGGTCAGGCGAAAGCCTTCGAACGCGGCGTCGGTGGCGGAGAAGGTCATGATGGGCCTCTCGGATCGGATCAGAGGGAATCCAGCGCCGGGCGGTCGCTGAGGTCGGAGGGGGGCGGGTCGGCGCGGGCCGGCGCAAGATCGGCGGCGGCCGACGCCAGAGGCGCGACCCCGAAGGCCTGCATCAGCCCCATCAGGGCGATGAGCGGCAGGCCGACGATCCCCGCCGCCGTCAGAAGGGGCGTCAGGCTCTCGGTCATGTCCTGGAGCTGTGTCGCCCCGAAGTCGATCCGCCCGCCCATGCCGAAGAAGATGGCCGCGCCGGCGCCGAAGATCAGCGCATAGGCGAACAACGTCACCACGAGCGCAAGGATCCAGATCACGATGAACAGCCCCAACAGCTTCCACACCCGACCGCTGGTCGCCCGCCAGCCGGCGGCGACGGCGAACTCGTGGGTGACCATGCTCATCGGGGCCATCAGGCAAGTGCGCAGCAGAAGCCAGATCATCAGCACGACCGCTAGCAGGACGTAGATTCCGATGGCCCAGGCTCGGGCCGTCGCGCCGTAGGACCAGGCCGCGGCGCCCACGCCCAGGCCGACGAGGATCAGCGCGATGAGCAGGGCGATCAGGACGATGACCAGACCCAGCATGACCACGACGTAGCGGACCTCGTCCATGCCGAGGCCGAAGCCGGAGGCCCGCCGATCCAGCGTCGCCTTGGTCGCCCAGGCGGACACGACCAGTCCCAGAACCAGCTGCAGCGCGCTGACGGCGTTGTTGGCCATCTGGAAGGCGATGAATTGGCCCTGCCCGGGTTCGGCCAGGACCTCCTGAGCGGCCTGCTCCGGGGCCAACGACAGGAAAGGCGCGACGAATGGGATCAGCACCAGGAAGGGGAGCATCATGACGAGGCCCCAACCGAACAGCACCAGGGGCCGCCGCATCAGCAGGAAGGGCGCCTCGATGGCCCGGCTGAAATCGAAGTCGCGGTTCCGCCTCATCGCACGCTTCCCGTTTCCGGCGACCAGTACTCGAGCTGGCGATAGGCGGACCCCAGCGCGCCGGCGGCGAAGGGAGCCTGGACGAGCGCCAGCACCGCGGCCCACGCCGCCTGAGCGCTCGCCCCCGCGAGCACGCCCTGGGCCGACAGGGCCATCAGGATGATCTTGGGCAGGCCCGCGATCAACAGGAGCGCCAACAGGGGCCAGAAGCTGCCCTCGGCGATGCCCAGCGTGTTCAGGGAGATGACGCGACGGCGGCCCAGGCTGGCCTGGGCGAACAGCGACAGACGTACCGCGAACAGCAGGGGAATGGCGATCGCGATCAGCGCGACGCCACCGA
>JBKBUS010000007.1:14569-15961 GCA_046290035.1 Brevundimonas sp. | reverse complement strand
CCCGGCGATCTGTTCGTGGCGCTGAAGGGCGCGCGCGACGGGCATGAGTTCGCCGGGGCCGCCTTCGCCGCCGGCGCGGTCGGCGCGCTGGTCGAGCGGCCCGTGGACGGCGGACCCTGCATCGTCGTCAAAGACACCCAGAGGGCGCTGGAGCGGCTGGGCGCCGCGGCGCGGGACCGCGCGCCGCAGGTGCGGCGGGGGGCCGTGACGGGCTCGGTCGGCAAGACCAGCGTGGTCCAGGCCATCAAGGCCGGGCTCGACCTAGCCGGCCCGGCGCACGCCTCGATCAAGAGCTACAACAACCATATCGGCGTGCCGCTCACCCTGGCGCGGATGGCCGAGACGACGGAGCGGGCGGTCTTCGAGATCGGCATGAACGCGCCGGGCGAGATCGCGCCCCTGTCAAAGCTGGTCCAGCCGCACGCGGCCTGCGTCACCACGGTCGGGCCGGTCCACATCGAGGCCTTCGCGGACGGGGAGGCGGGGGTGGCGCGGGAGAAGGCGGCGATCTTCTCCGGCCTCGGCCCCGGCGGCGTGGCGGTGGTCAACGGCGACATCGTCTGGGAGCCGCAGCTGCGTCAGGCGGCGCTGCACGTGGGCGCGAGGGTCGTCACCTTCGGCTCGGCGGCCGAGCATGACGCGCGACTGGTCGACTTCCGCACGGACGGCGACGGGGCCCGCGTGATCGCCGAGGTGTGGGGCCGGACCCACGTCTTCACCCTGAAGCAGTCGGGTTTCCACTGGGGCCTGAACAGCCTGGCGGTGATCCTGATGCTGGACGCGCTGGACGTGCCGGTGGAGCTGGCGTTGCAGGCGCTGGCGGAGTTCCAGCCCCTGTCCGGGCGGGGCCAGAGCCGGACGGTCCGGATCGCCGGCGGGACCTTCACCCTGATCGACGAGAGCTACAACGCCAATCCGCTGTCGATGAAGGCGGGCTTCACCAACCTGGCGGCCAGGGACGTCGGGCGCGGACGGCGCGTCGTGGTTCTGAGCGACATGCTCGAGCTGGGCGATCAGTCCCGCGCCATGCACGAGGACCTGGCCCAGGCGATCGACGCGGCCGGGCTGGACGTCGTCCACGCGGCGGGGCCGGAGATGCGTCACATGTACGAGGCGCTGCGTCCCGAGCGGCGCGGAATCTGGGCCGCGACGGCCGCCGAGCTGGCGGAGCAGGCCGAGGCCCTGGTCCAGCCGGGCGATGTGGTCATGGTCAAGGGATCGAACGGATCGAAGGCCTCCCTGGTCGCCGCGGCGCTCGCGGACCTGGAGCGCAGGCTGGAGCTGTCGGGGGGCTAGGGGCGTCGATGTTCTATCTGCTTTATCTCTACTACGCGGATATCGCTCAGGATTATCCGCTGCTGAACCTGATCCAGTACCAGACGGTGCGGGTCG
>JBKBUS010000007.1:0-14559 GCA_046290035.1 Brevundimonas sp. | reverse complement strand
GGGCCAGCCGATCCGCTCTGACGGGCCGGTGACGCACCTGTCCAAGGTCGGCACGCCCACCATGGGCGGGCTGATGATCCTCGCCGGCATCGCCGTGGCGGTGCTGCTGTGGGGCGACCTGACCAGCCCCTACATCTGGATCGTGTCGCTGGTGACCGCGGCCTATGCGGTGCTGGGCTTCGTCGACGACTACGCCAAGGTGACGAAGCAGAGCTCGGCTGGGCTGACCTCGCGGCAGAAGCTGGTGGCCCAGACGGCGGTCGCGCTGATCGCGGGCGTGCTGACCATCGTCTGGATGCAGATCTCGCCGACCTCGCCAGGGTTGGAGACCTCCATCGCCTTTCCCTTCTTCAAGGCGGTGCTCTTGAACATCGGCTGGTTCTACGCCCTGTTCGCGGCCTTCACGATCGTGGGCTTCTCGAACGCCGTGAACCTGACCGACGGCCTGGACGGCCTGGCGACGGTGCCGGTCATGATGGCGGCGGCGGCGTTCGGGATCATCTCCTATCTGGTCGGCAACTTCCTGTTCGCGGACTATCTGCAGGTCCACCACGTGCCCGGCGCAGGCGAGCTGGCGGTGTTCTGCGGCGCGATCATCGGCGGGGGCGCGGGCTTCCTCTGGTACAACGCCCCGCCCGCCAAGATCTTCATGGGCGACACCGGTTCGCTGGCGCTGGGCGGGCGCCATCGCGGTGGCCACCAAACACGAGCTGGTGCTGGGCATCGTCGGCGGCCTGTTCGTCATCGAGGCGCTGTCGGTGATGATCCAGGTCGGCTACTTCAAGGCCACCGGCAAGCGCATCTTCCTGATGGCGCCGATCCACCACCACTTCGAGAAGATGGGCTGGCCCGAGCCGACGGTGGTGATCCGCTTCTGGATCGTCGCGGGCATGCTGGCGCTCATCGGGCTCAGCACCCTGAAGCTGCGATAGCCCCATGATCCCGGTTCCCGGCTTCGAAGGGCGGCGGGTCGCGGTCTTCGGCCTGGGACGGTCGGGGATCGCGGCGGCGCGCGCCCTGAAGGCCGGAGGCGCGACCCCGGTGCTGTGGGACGACGGGGTCTCCGGCCGTCTGCAGGCCGAGGCCGAGGGCTTCGCGGTCGAGGACCTGGCGCGGGCCGACTGGTCCGGTTTCGCCGCGCTGGTGCTGTCGCCGGGCCTGCCGCTCACCCACCCGACGCCGCACTGGAGCGTGGCGCGGGCGAAGGCCGCCGGGGTCGAGATCCTCGGCGACGTGGAGCTGTTCGCCCGTGCCATCGCGGCCCTGCCCGAGGGTCGGCGCCCCCGCGTGGTCGGGATCACCGGCACCAACGGCAAGTCCACGACGACCGCCCTGATCGGCTGGGTCCTGAAGCAGGCCGGGCTGACCGTTCACGTCGGCGGCAACATCGGCATCGGGGTGCTGGCGTTGCCGGAGCCGACGCCCGACGCCGTCTATGTGCTGGAGGTGTCGAGCTACCAGCTGGACCTGACGACCCGCTTCGCGCCGGACGTGGCGATCCTGACCAATATCTCGCCGGACCATCTGGACCGCCACGGCGGGATGGAGGGCTATGTCGCGGCCAAGGCGCGGCTCTTCCAGGCGCTGGGGCCCGCCGCGACGGCGTTGGTCGGTGTGGACGAGCCGGAAACCCAGGCCCTGGCGGACCGGCTGAGAAATGGCGTGGTGAGGGTCGTCTCTTTCCCTTCTCCCCTCGTGGGAGAAGGTGGGCCGCAGCGCGGCTCGGATGAGGGGGCTATGTCGGCGCGCAACGTGTCGGACGATGAGAGGGCGGCTGCATCCCCCTCATCCGTCATGCTCCGCATGCCGCCTTCTCCCACGAGGGGAGAAGGGATTCTCGCCGTCCCCGGGGCCGTGTGGACAGGCGATCAGCTGATCGACCTCACCCCGGCGCGGTCCCTGCCGGGGCGGCACAACGCCCAGAACGCGGCCTTCGCCTATCTCGCGGCGCGGGCGCTCGGTGTGCCGCACGAGGCCGCCGTGGAGGGCCTGCTGACCTTTCCCGGCCTCGCGCACCGGATGGAGACGATCGGCGTCCTGGGCGACGTCCGCTTCGTCAACGACTCCAAGGCGACCAACGCCGACGCGGCGCGCCAGGCCCTGTCGTCCTATGAGCGGGTGTTCTGGATCGCGGGCGGGCGGGCCAAGGCCGGCGGCATCGACGACCTGAGCGACCTCTTTCCGCGCGTGGTCCGGGCCTATCTGATCGGCGAGGCGGCGGCCGATTTCGGCCGGGCCCTGGGGGCGACCCCGCACACGATCGTCGGCGACCTGTCGAGCGCCGTGACGGCCGCCGCGCGCGACGCCGCCGAAGCCGGCGGGCCGCAGATCGTGCTGCTCAGCCCCGCCGCCGCCAGCTTCGACCAGTTTCCCGACTTCGAGGTGCGGGGCGAGGCGTTCCGCGCCGCCGTTCTCGCCCTCGGCGCCGCGCCGCCCGGAGAGGCCTCATGACCACCGGCTACGCTCCCGCCTTCTCTCGCAATGACACCAGCCCGGTCGCCAAGTGGTTCTGGACCGTGGATCGCGGGCTGCTAGGCGCGGCGCTGGCGCTGATGGGACTGGGGGTGATGCTGTCCTTCGCCTCCAGCCCGGCCGCGATCAACGCGGACGAGTCGATCACCGACCCCTTCCACTACGCCTGGCGCATGCTGGTGTTCTCGGCCGGCGGGCTGGTCGTCATGCTGACGGCGTCGCTGATGTCGCCGCGCGGCGTGCGTCGGATCGCGGTGCTGGCGCTCGTGGGGGCCATCGGGGTGATGCTGCTGTTGCCGTTCATCGGCAACGAGGTGAAGGGCGCCTCGCGCTGGGTCGATCTCGGGCCGTTCAGCCTGCAGCCGTCGGAGTTCGCCAAGCCCGGCCTGATCGTCTTCGCCGCCTGGATGTTCGCCGAGACCCAGAAGGGCAAGGGCGTGCCGGGCGTGTCCATCGCCTTTCTGGCCTATGCGATCACCGTCGGCCTGCTGCTGATCCAGCCGGACATCGGCCAGACGCTTCTGATCACCACCACCTTCATGGCGGTGTTCTTCATGGCCGGGGTGCCGTTCAAATGGATGGCGGTGCTGATGAGCCTGGCCCTGGCGGGGATGGCGTCCCTCTACTTCCTGTTCGACCACGTGCGCGCGCGGGTGGCCAAGTTCGTCTCGCCCGGGGTGGAGGACACCCACCAGATCGACCGTGCGTCCGAGGCGATCCGCGCCGGCGGTCTGGTCGGCCGGGGCGTGGGCGAAGGCGTGATGAAGCGCCACGTGCCGGACCTGCACACCGACTTCATCTATTCGGTCGGAGCCGAGGAGTTCGGCCTGGTGCTGTCCCTGATCCTGATCGGGCTTTACGCCTACATCGTCCTGAAGGGCATGCGCCGGGCGATGCGCCTGACCGATCCATTCGAGCAGACGGCGGCGGCGGGCCTGTTCATGCTGATCGGGCTGCAGGCCTCGATCAATGTGGCGGTGAACCTGAACCTGATCCCGACCAAGGGCATGACCCTGCCCTTCATCAGCTACGGCGGCTCCTCCATGCTGGCCATGGCCCTGACCATGGGGTTCGCCCTGGCTTTGACGCGGCGGCGTCCGGGCGCCTATGAGCCGGGCGGGACGCTGGAGCGGCGTCGCATCATCTGAGGGCCGACGCATGACCAAGACCGCCGTTGTGGCCGCCGGAGGGACCGGCGGACACATGTTTCCGGCCGAGGCGCTGGCCCGGGAGCTGACCGCGCGCGGCTGGCGGGTTGTGCTGGCCACCGACCGGCGCGGCGAGGCCTACGCCCACGCCTTCCCGGCCGAGGAACGATTGGCGCTGGACGCCGCCACCGGCTCAGGGCCTGTCGGATTGATGAAGGCGGGTGCGGCGATCCTGAAGGGCGTGGTGCAGGCGCGGGCGGCGTTCAATCGGCTGCAGGTCGACGTGGTGGTCGGCTTCGGCGGCTACCCTTCGGCGCCCGCCCTGCTGGCGGCCCTCAGCCAGGGACGGCCGACCCTGATCCACGAACAGAACGCGGTGCTGGGCCGCACCAACCGCCTGTTGGCCGGGCGCGTGAGGGCGGTGGCGTCCTCGTTTCCGACGCTGGAGAAGACCCCGGCGAACGTGACGCCGCATGTGGTCGGAAGCCCCGTGCGGGCCGAGATCGCGGCGCTCTACGATCACTCCTATGAGGCCCCGACCGACCGGATCCGCGTGCTCGTCACCGGCGGCAGCCAGGGGGCGCGGGTGCTGAGCGAGACCGTGCCTCGGGCGCTGGCGGCCCTGCCCCAGGCGCTGCGGGACCGGCTGCATGTCCAGCAGCAGTCCCGGCCGGAGACGCTGGAGGCGGCGCTGAAGCTGTACCACGACGCCGGAATCGCTTGCGAGGTCGCGCCCTTCTTCCGCGACATGGCGGGGCGACTGGGGCAGGCGCATCTGGTGATCGGGCGCGCCGGCGCCTCGACCTGTTCGGAACTGGCGGTGGCGGGGCGGCCATCGATCCTCGTTCCCCTGAAGATCGCCACCGACGACCACCAGCGGCTGAACGCGCGGCTGTTGACCGATGTCGGCGCGGCCGAAGTCCTCCTGGAGGACGATCTGACCGTCGAGCGCCTGAGCCGGGCGGTCGAGACCATGCTGAGCGATCCGGCGCGACTGGCCGCCCGGGCGACTGCGGCGCGGTCGGTCGCCATCCCGGACGCGGCGCGGCGTCTGGCCGACCTCGTGGAAAGCCACGCATAGATTCCTCCGCCGCGCAGTGGGGGAGGGGAGAGCGTAGCGGTGGAGGGGGGCGACCCCAGACGCCGGCGCTTGAGCTTGCCCCCTCCAACATGCTGCGCGCGGTCGCCAGCCGCCTCACAAGGGGAAGGAATCCGGAACCGCTCGTCAGCTCTCGCGCTATGATCGACTCATGTCCCGTGAACTGAGCGAGATCACGCGCTGGATCGTCGTCCAGTGGCGACGTTTCGACTGGCTGCCGGAATGGGTCGTCATCGCCCTGGTGGTGGCGCTGTGCGTCGGCGTCGGTTGGCTGGCGCACCGGGTGGTGTTCAGCGTCCTGCGCCTGATCGTGAAGGGCCGCGACCTGTTCTGGCGCGGCGTGGTCGAGCGGGCGCGCAAGAAGCTGCGCATCCTGGTGATCCTGATCACCATCGCCGTCGGCGTGACGATCTCGCCGCTGGACCCCGGACCGTCGGCGCAGATCCGGCACCTGTGCGGCTTCTTCTCGATCCTGGTGCTGGGGTGGATCGCGATCGGCGCGGTGGACATGTGGGCGGTGGTCTATCTGCGCCGCTTCAACCTCCAGTCGCCGGACAACCTGATCGCCCGCAAGCACATCACCCAGACCCGCATTCTGCAGCGGGTCGCGGTGGTGGTGGTCGGCATGATCACCGTGGCGCTGGCGCTGATGACCATTCCGGGCGTGCGCCAGTTGGGGGTCAGTCTGCTGGCCTCGGCCGGGGTGGTCGGCATCATCGCCGGTCTGGCGCTGCAGCCGGTGCTCAGCAACCTGCTCGCCGGCATCCAGATCGCGGTGACCCAGCCGATCCGCATCGACGACGCGGTGATCGTCGAGGGCGAGTGGGGCAACATCGAGGAGATCACCTCGACCTACGTGGTGGTGCGGCTGTGGGATTGGCGGCGCATGGTGCTGCCGCTCAGCTACTTCATCTCCAAGCCCTTCCAGAATTGGACCCGAGAGAACGCGCGGCTGATCGGATCGGCCTTCTTCTACGTCGACTACGCCGCGCCCATGGACCGGCTGAGGGCGGCGTTCGAGGAGATCGTTAGGGCCTCGCCGCACTGGGACGGCGACGTGCAGGTGCTCCAGGTCACTGACATCACCGAGCGGACGGCCCAGGTGCGCTGCCTGGCCAGCGCCGCCAACGCGGGGGCCGTCTTCGATCTGCGCTGCGAGATCCGCGAGAAGATGCTGGCCTTCATGCGCGACGAATGTCCCGAGGCCCTGCCGAGGGATCGCTTCGACATGGAGCGGACTTCGTCGGCGGCGGGAACGGGCGAGGCCGCGGCCGGTTAACCGGGCCCGTTCCCGAGGCCCTTCATGATCCTGTTCGCCCTTCTGCAGCGTCTGTTCGCGCTGACGTCCGTCCTCATCCTGGCGCTGGGCGTCTGGCTGGTGTGGAGCTGGCGCGAGGCTGAACTGGAGGCCGACGCCCTCGGACTGGCCGACCCGGGCGAGGAACGGCTTTGGTGGGGCGTGGGGCTCCTCGCGTGGAGCGTGTTGGGGCGGATCCCGGTGCTCCTGCTGCTGGGCGGGCGCGGCGGGGCGGAGGGAACGCGCCGTCCGGAGGGGACGCGGCTGACTGGATCAGGCGAGCCTCCGCTGTGGCTGTCGCGGTCCGGCGGGGCCGAAGGGCCCGTGATCGTCATGACCCACGCCTGGGGAATGACCAGCCGGATCTGGGGCGGCGTGAGGACCGGATTGGAAGCGAACTTCGGCGTCCTGGTCTGGGACCTGCCCGGCGCGGGCAAGTCCGCCCGCCTGAAGGGCGGCTATACGCTCGAGCGGCTGGCGGATCGGCTGGCCGAGGTGCTGGACGCCGTGGAGCCCGGCCGGCCCGTCGTCCTTCTGGGACACAGCATCGGCGGGATGACGGCCCTGACCCTGTGCGCCCGGCGGCCCGATCTGCTGACCAGCGGGCGCGTCGCGGGCCTCGTGCTGATGAACACGACCCACCGGGATCCCCTGAACACCATGGTCTTCAGCGGCCTGTTCACGGCGCTGGAGCCCCTGATCAAGGCGCTGAGCCGGATGGACGTCGTGACCTCACCCCTGCTCAGGCTGGTCAACTGGCAGAGCTACCTGAGCGGCGGGACGCATCTGGCGATGCGTATCGCGGGCTTCGGGGCCCGGCCTTCCCGCGCGATGCTGGACCTCGCCGCGCGCTTGCCGACCCAGACCTCGCCGGCCGTGCAGGCCGAGGGGAACCTGGCGATGATCCGGTGGCGGGTGACGGACAGGCTGGGGGCGATCGACGCGCCCGCGCTGGTTCTGGTCGGCGGACGGGACCTGGTCACTAAGGACCACGCTGGCGAGACGATCGCGTCGGAACTGCCCAGGGCGCGGCTGGTGCGGATCCCGGATGCGGGCCACATGGGCCCTCAGGAACGCACCGACGCCTACGTCGAGGCCGTGACCGCCTTCGTGCGGTCGGACGCGAGAGCCTAGACCCTACCCCCTCGCACCGGCCCCTGCTAAGGCGCGACGATGATCCGTCGCCTTCGCCCCGTCCCCTTCGACATCGGTCCGGTCCATTTCGTCGGCATCGGCGGCATCGGCATGAGCGGCATCGCCGAGATCATGCTGAAGATCGGCTATCAGGTGCACGGCTCTGACGCCAAGGCCTCGGCCAATACGGAGCGGCTGGAGAAGCTGGGCGCGCGCATCTTCATCGGCCATGACGCGGCCCATGTGTCGGACGGCGTCTCGGCGGTCGTCTATTCGACGGCGGTCAAGCCGGACAACCCGGAGCTGAAGATCGCCCGCGAGCGGCGCATCCCGCTGGTGCGCCGGGCCGAGATGCTGGCCGAGCTGATGCGGCTGCAGTTCTCGATCGCGGTCGGCGGCACCCACGGCAAGACGACGACGACCAGCATGGTCGCGGCCCTGCTGGACGCCGCGGGCTTCGACCCGACGGTGGTCAACGGCGGGATCATCAACGCCTACGGCACCAACGCCAAGGTCGGCGACGGCGACTGGATCGTGGTCGAGGCCGACGAAAGCGACGGCAGCTTCCTGCGGCTGAAGTCGACGGTGGCGATCGTCACCAATATCGACCCGGAGCACCTGGACCACTATGGCGACTTCGAGGGGGTGCGGGCCGCGTTCGTGGATTTCGTGGAGAACATCCCCTTTTACGGCTTCGCCGCCGTGTGCCTGGATCACCCCGAGGTGCAGCGCCTGGTGGCCCAGATCGATAACCGTCGCCTGGTGACCTATGGCGTCAACCCGCAGGCCATGGTGCGAGCCGACAACTGCCAGATGGGGCCGGACGGCGCGCGCTTCGACGTGGTGATCCAGAAGCGGGGCATGGCCGCGCTGGAGGAGCCCGACCGGATCGAGGGCGTGCACCTGCCGATGGCGGGATGGCACAACGTCTCCAACGCCCTGGCCGCCATCGCCGTCGCCCGCGAGCTGGACGTGCCGGACGAGGCGATCAAGGCGGGCATGGCGGGCTTTGGCGGGGTCAAGCGGCGTTTCACCACCACCGGCGTCGTCAACGGCGTGCGCGTCGTCGACGACTACGGCCACCACCCCGTGGAGATCGCCGCGGTGCTGAAGGCCGCGCGCCAGGTGGCCGAGGGGCGTGTCATCGCCGTGGTGCAGCCGCACCGCTACACGCGCCTGAGGGACCTGATGGAGGAGTTCTCCACCTGCTTCTCGGACGCGGACTCGGTGATCGTCGCCGACGTCTATCCGGCCGGCGAACAGCCGATCGAAGGCGTGGACAAGCACGCGCTGGTCGAGGGCGTGCGTCGCTTCGGCCATCGGAATGTGCATCCGCTGGAGAACGCCGCCGTCCTGCCCCGTGTGATCCGCGAGGAGGCCAAGCCGGGCGATCTGGTCGTTCTGCTGGGCGCCGGCGACATCACCAGCTGGGCCTACGCTCTCCCGGCGCAGCTGGAGGCGATGGGGTGAGGCCAGCCTTGCCCCGGATCCGACGAGGTATATACTATTGAGTGCTTGTATATCCCGGAGGGCCCCGTGGCGCTTTATGTGAAGGACCCCGAGGTGGATCGGATGGCGGAGCGGGTGAGCCGCATCGGTCGGATCAGCAAGACCGAGGCCGTGCGACGGGCGCTGCGCCACGAGTTGGAACGGCTGGAAGCGCCATCTGACAGGACCGAACGGATCTTGGCCCTGACCAGGGACTTGAAGAAGCGAGCGGGCCCCAATCCTCAACCGGCCGACAAGGCTTGGATTGATTCCCTCTACGAATGACGGTTTTCGTGGACGCCTCGGCGCTGGTCGCCGTTCTCTTGGATGAAGGCGACGCGAGCGTGCTGGACGCCCGCATGAGCGCCCGTGCGCCTTGTTTCACCTCGCCCCTGGCCGTGTGGGAGGCGGCGAGGGCCATCAGTCGCGAGCGTGACGTGTCGATCCAAGATGCGCAGATGTCCGTCGAACGTCTTTTGCGCATCGCGGAGGTCCAAGTGACCGCCGTAGCTCCGGAGGTCCGCCACTTGGCGATCGAGGCGCAGGCCCGGTTCGGAAAGGGTCGCCACCCCGCCGCGTTGAACTTTGGTGACTGCTTCGCCTACGCCTGCGCGCGCCACGCGGGCGCGCCACTGCTCTACAAGGGCGACGACTTCGCCATGACCGACATCGAGGCCGCATGACAGCTCCTTCCGGCGCCGCTTGGCGCGACGCCCTGCCTCCGGTCTGCGGCAAGCTGCTGCTGGACGAGCCGCTCGGGCCCTACACCTGGTTCCGGGTCGGCGGGGCGGCGGACGTGCTGTTCATCCCGGCCGACGCGGACGATCTGGCGGCCTTCCTGAAGGCGCTGGACCCGGCCGTGCCGGTGACGGTGCTGGGCGTCGGCTCCAACGTCATCGTGCGCGACGGCGGCGTCGAGGGCGTGGTGATCCGGCTGGCGGGCCGCGCCTGGGCCCAGGTCGCCGCCGAGGGCGACATGATCACCGCCGGCGCCGGCGCGCTGGACGCCATGGTCGCCAAGGCGTCGGCCAGGGCGGGCATCGCGGGGCTGGAGTTCTATGCGGGCATCCCGGGCACGATCGGCGGCGCCCTGACCATGAACGCCGGCTGCTACGGCTCGGAGACGAAGGACGTGCTGGTTTCGGCCTGGGGCCTGACGCGGTCGGGCGAGCGGGTCGACTATGCGCTGGCGGACTTCGGCTACACCTACCGTCACTCGGAAGCGCCGGCGGACATCATCTGGATCGAGGCGACCTATCGCGGCGCGCGCGACGCTCCGGAAGCGGTTCAGGCGCGGATCGACGAGATCACCGCGCGGCGGGAGCAGACCCAGCCGATCCGCGAGAAGACCGGCGGCTCGACCTTCAAGAATCCGCCAGGCCATTCGTCGTGGAAGCTGGTCGACGAGGCGGGCTGGCGCGGCAAGCTGTTCGCCGTCACCGGCGGCGGCGCGAAGTTCAGCGAGCTGCATTCCAACTTCATGATCAATCCCGGCGAGGCCACCGCGGCCGACATCGAGGGCCTGGGCGAGGCGGTGCGCGCCGACGTGCTGACCAAGACGGGCGTGCGGCTCGACTGGGAGATCAAGCGGATCGGACGTCCGGGCTGAGCCGTTAAGCCGGCCGTAAGCGTCACGGCGTCACATCGCCGGAATGGTGTCTCGCGCGCAGTTCGTCAGGGTGGGGGGTGTCGCAGCCCTGGGCCTCGCCATCTTCCTCATCTGCTGGGGGGCCATCCACTTCTTCAGAGGCGCCGCGGCGGTCGCGGCGGTGTGGCCGGCCAACGCCCTGGTCCTGGCGTTCATCCTGAGGGCCTGTCCGACGCGGGTCTGCGAGCGGGTGGCCGTGGGCGTCGCCTGCGTCGCCATGGTCGCGGCGAATCTGGCGGCGGGGCGTCCGCTGGGCCTGTCGTTGGCCTTCCCCGCCGCGAACGTCCTAGAAATCCTGATCGCCGTTCATTTCCTGCGCGGCGTCTCGATGCCGCTGGCCGAGCTCAAGGACCTGAGAGGCTTCTTCCTCGGCGCGGTGCTGGCGGGTCCGCTGGCCTCCGCGACGCTGGCGACGGCGGTGATGGCCCTGGGGCTCGACCTGTCGGGCGCCGCGCTTCTGGCCGAGGCGGGAGCGTGGTTCCTGGCGGATGCGATGGGCATGGCCATCGTCGCGCCGTTCGCGCTGTCGATCTCCACCCGGCGGGCCTGGTCGGCCTGGCGCGGCATGCTGGGGCCGGCGGCCGTGGGCCTGATCTTCTTCGCCCTGAGCTTTCAGAGCCAGGCGCCGGCGCTGCTGCTGGCCTTTCCGCTGGTCACGCTCGCGGTGCTGTACGACCGCGACCGGGGCGGCGCCCTGGCGATCGGGCTGGTCGCCCTGGGGCTGATCGGATCGGCCCTGATGGGAGAGGGGTCGCTGCCGCGTCTCGCGCGCTACGGGGTCGATCCGGTGGTGTGGGCGCAGATCTTCCTGGGGTGCCTCGTCGCCACCGCCTATCCGCTGGCGGTGATGCTGAAGCGTCTGGACGCCTACGCCGCCGCCGCCGACAGGGGCCGGGCCGCGGCCGAAGCCGACTCGCGGGCCAAGCGCGCGCTGATCGGTCAGGTGGGCGAGGATCTGCGGTCCCCGCTTTCCGGCGTGGTGACCCTGGCCGAGATGCTGCGCAGCGGCCGCCTGGGAGACCTGAACCCGCGCCAGCGGGAGCTGCTGGGCCGGATCGCCGAGAGCGGCGCCGAGATCGAGGCCCTGTCGCGCGAGATGATGAACGGCGGCGAGCGCGGACCGGCGCGGCCGCACGAGGTGGGCGGTCTTGTGGTCGAGGCGCTGCGCGCCACGGCCTTTCAGGCGCGGCAACGTCGGCTCGAGATCGATCATGATCTGGAGCCGGGCCTGTTCACCGGCCTCGACGGTCCCCGGGTCGGCCGCATGATCGAGGAGATGATCGGGGCGGCGATCGGCGCGTCCAGGAAGGGCGGCCGCGTGCGGTTGACGCTGGGGACCGTCGACGGCCGGCCGCGCCTGCGGATCGAGGACGACGGGGCCGAGACCCTCGCGGCCCGCCTGACCGCCGAGGAGACCGCCAAGCTCGATCCGGTTCCGGTCAGCGGGCGCGCCTTCGACCGGGCCTGGCTGCGCAAGCATGGCGGCGACCTCCGCAGCGGACCCTCGACCCTGGGCGGGCTGGCGACCGAGCTGGTGCTGCCCCCCGCCGCCGACGCGCGCGCCGCCTGAGCGCTTTTCAGGACTCCGGCGGGTTGCTAACCACCGGGACGTAGCCGGAGCCTCTCATGTCCCGCCCCCCCGCCGACCTGCATGTCGCCGTCCTGATGGGGGGGCTGTCGTCGGAGCGGGAGGTGTCCCTGAGCTCCGGCAGGGGCTGCGCCGACGCCTTGGGGCGGGTCGGCTATCGCGTCACGCGCGTCGACGCCGGCCGTGATCTGGCGCAGGTGCTGGCGGACCTGAGGCCCGACGTCGCCTTCAATGCGCTGCACGGGGCCTGGGGCGAGGACGGCTGCGTCCAGGGCATCCTAGAGACGCTGCGGATCCCCTACACCCATTCCGGCGTCCTGGCCTCGGCGCTGACGATGGACAAGGACAAGACCAAGTCGATCCTCAAGGCGGCCGGCGTGGCCGTGCCCGGCGGCGGCCTGTTCGACCGTCATGAGGTGGCGCGCCGCCACGTGATCGACCCGCCCTACGTCATCAAGCCGAACGCCGAGGGCTCTTCCGTCGGCGTCTATCTGGTGCCGGAGGGGGCGAACGGCCCGCAGGCCGAGGTGGGGTCGCCCGACTGGACCTATGGCGAACTGGTGATGGTCGAACCCTATGTGCCGGGCAAGGAGCTGGCGGTCGCCGTCATCGGGGAGGCGAGCGGGCCCCGCGCCCTGACCATCACCGACATCACGCCGGTGAAGGGCTTCTACGACTACGAGGCCAAATACGCGCCCGGGGGATCCGTCCACAGGCTCCCCGCCGAGATCCCCGAGCCCGTGTTCGAGCGCGCGCTGAGGGAATCCGAGCTCGCCCACGTCGCCCTGGGGTGTCGCGGGGTCACGCGATCCGACTTTCGTTATGACGATGTTAAGGACGTTCTCGTTCTGCTGGAGGTCAACACTCAGCCCGGCATGACGCCCACCTCGCTCGTCCCCGAGCAGGCCGCGCACGTCGGAATGAGCTTCGAAGACCTGGTTCGGTGGATGGTGGAGGACGCCTCATGCCCGCGGTAGTGCGCGGCGGTCGGCGACGGGGATCTAGTCAAGGCGGCAAGGGACGGGGCGGGGCCCCTCGGAACGCTCCGGGGGTTCCGGCCAAGGTGTCCGCGCTGGGCCGGCTGGACCTTTCGCCGCGCGCGGTCGGCCTGGCGTTCGCCGGAACCGCTTTGGCGGCGTCGGTGCTCGCGCTCGCGGGCGGCGGCGCAAGCTGGATCGGCGCGACCGTGGCCGGCGCCGCGGACCGCGCCAGTCTGGCGGCCGGTTTCGGGCTCCGCCGCGTCTACATCGAGGGGGCGGCCCAGGAGGCCGAGCCCGCGATCCAGCGCGCCCTGGCGCTGAGCGCGGACACGCCGATCATGAAGCTGGATCTCGACCAGCTGCGCCGGCAGGTGGAGGCGGTCGGCTTCGTCCGCACGGCGACGGTGGTGCGCCTGCTGCCCGACACGCTCATCGTCCACGTGGTGGAGCATGACCGCCTGGCCGTGTGGCAGGACGGGCGAAACGCCTGGGTGATCGACGCCTCCGGCGAGATCATCCAGGGCGCGGATGCGCGCGCCTATCCCGGTCTTCCGCTGGTGGTCGGGGCCGGAGCGGCGCAGGCCGCGCCCGACATCCTGCCGCTGCTGCGCGAGCGCCCCCGTCTGACGGCGCGGCTGGAGGCCCTCGTTCGGGTCGACGAGCGGCGCTGGGATCTCAGGCTGCGGGACGGCTCGGTGATCCTGCTGCCGGCGACGGGCGAAGAGGCGGCCCTCATCCAGCTGGACGCCCTGGATCAGCGCGAGCGTCTGCTGGACCTGGGTTTCTCGCGGGTCGACCTGCGCAGCCCGGACTCGGTCGCCCTCAGACGCGCGGGAGGCGCCGCATGAGCCGCAAGGGCGATCCCAGGCCGGGCGCCGTCGATCCGCGCGCGCCGGTCCTGGCGGCGCTGGACCTCGGGGCCTCCAAGGTCGGCTGCTTCATCATGAAGCCGGACGGCGTGCGCCACGCCGACCGCACCATCCGCGTGGCCGGCGCCGGCCACGTGCAGTCGAAGGGCGTCAAGGGCGGCGCCATCATCAACATGGACGAAGCCGCCCAGGCCATCGGCCAGGCGGTCGAGCGCGCCGAACGGGCCGCGGGCGCCCCGGTCTCGGGCGTGGTCGTGGGCACGGCCATCGGCCAGATGGCGACGCATCGGGTGCGGGCGCGGGTCTCGCTGGGGGTCAACCCGATCGGAGACGGCGACCTGGCCCGCGCGATCGGCATGGCCCTGGCCGAGATCCGTCTGCCGAACCGGCGCCCGATCCACGTGCTGCCCGTGGCCTGGTCGGTGGACGGCGCCAAGGGCGTGCGCGATCCCCGGAACATGCGCGGCGGATCCCTGGGGCTGGACCTCGTGGTCGTCTCCATGGCCGAGGGCGTGTTCCAGACGCTGAGCCACTGCCTGGAGCTGGCGCATCTGGACCTGCAGGGCGTGGTCGCGGCGCCCTTCGCCTCCTCGCTCGCCGCGCTGGAACAGGACGAGACCGACCTGGGCTGCGTCTGCATCGACATGGGCGGCGGCTCGACCAGCGCCGCGGTCTGGGGCGGCCGGTCGCTGCTGCACATCGAGAGCGTCAATGTCGGCGGCGAGCATGTCACCTCGGACATCGCCCGCGGCCTGTCGACCTCGCGCGCCGGGGCCGAGCGCCTCGAGACCCTGCACGGGTCGGCCATGGCCTCGGCCAACGAGGACCGCGAGATG
>JBKBUS010000288.1:0-3299 GCA_046290035.1 Brevundimonas sp. | reverse complement strand
CGCCGTTCGACGGCGGCGCGGACAGCCCGGTGTGGGCGGACTTCAAGGAGAAGGTCGCGGCGCTGAACGACAAGACGCACCCGCAGCACACGGCCGTGCTGGAGGAGCGCAAGCAGCTGCGGGCCTGGCAACGCGGCGAGAAGCGGCCGGATCAGGTGGCTTGAATTGACGTCAGCGGAGACTCCTAGCATGACGCTGGTATGGAACCGCGCCGCATCGCCGGGTGGGCTTTCGCGGCCGTTTCGGTGGCCGGCGGTCTGATCATGGACCGCCTGCTGCCCGACACGGACGTGGTGAACTACAGCCTGCTGTCGTGTTGCGTCGTCGTGTTCCTCATCGGCGTGGCGCTGGCATTCTGGCCGTCACGCAAAGCGGCGGAGCGACCGGCCTTGGGCGACAAGTACATCAACAATGGGGCCAACCACGGCATTATGGGACCCGTGACCATCAACGGGCCGAAGCTGTTCGAGCCGTCCGACGCCCAGATCGCAGGATATCTCCAGGCGATCCCCGCTGGGGCCGTGGTGGAGCTCGAGGTGGTCGGAGACAAATCGTTCCCGCTGGCGGATCGCTTCGCCAACGCCCTGCGCGCTCGCGGCGTGCCATTCGATGAGAAGACGGTTCACGATCTAGGGGGGCCGCTTCACGGGCCGGTGACCAGCGGGCCCATGCCGGACGGCGGCTGGAGGCTGACCCTCAAGGCCGACTATTGACGCCCGGGGCAAATCAGTTCAGCCCATAGTCCTCCGGCCAGGGGTGCGCCGGACGCAAGCGCCCCGCCCTTCCTCCGCCGGAGACCGCGCAAGCGCCGGAGCCCGGAGGAAGCGCCGAAAGGGAGCGTCATCCCAAGGCACGCGCGGCGACCGCCGAGACCGCAGCCGATCAAACCCTGAACATTTGATCGACCGCAGGAGGGCGTGCGCCCCATGGACTACAGCCAAATCACCCAGGCCGACGTGGATGGTTTCCGCGCGAACCTGAACATGACCCCGCAGGTCATGGAGAGCGTCTATCTTCCCCACGTGAACGCTGACTACGCCTACTCGGCCGAAGGGAAGCTGTTCAATGCCGACGAAATCGGCACGAGCGACCCGAAGGACATCGACACCGTTGTGCCGGACAGCCCGGAAGGTCTGGTCGACATGACCCGGCGCGTTGGGTCGTTCAAGGGCTTTCACGACGGCAAGTTCATCGAGAGCGTGCAGAAGGTCCACCAGCTGCAGGACCCGACCGACAGCGTCATGAAGGCCATGCGGGCGGGCAAGATGCGAAAGCACGACGCGCTGGTTCGTAACAGCTTCTTCGCGCCGGTTCGCATCGGCGAAGAGGGGGAGAACAGCCTCGATTTCCCGACCAGCCGCATCATCGGCGTCGCGGACCGCAAGTTCCTGCATCAAGAGGAAGTGCCTGGTCTGCCCGCGAGTGGAGCCCTTCCGCTGACCACGGGCAAGCTGGCGCGCGCCTGGAACCTGATCTCCAAGAGCTACATCCTGAAGCTCTTCCCGAACGCCCGCCCCAAGATCGCCGTGCGTAGCGATGACATCAGCCAGCTACTGTCGACCATCCCGGTCACCAGCGGCGACTACAACGCTGTGAAGCGGCTGGAGAACGGCGAGATCACGACCTTCAAGAAGTTCGAGTTCGTTATCGACGAGGATGTGAACCTGAAGGCCGGCTCCACTGACACCTACCTGCTGCCGTGCTGGCTGGATCAAGCCATCCAGGTGAAGATCCGCGAAATCCACATGGCGACCATCACGCTGCGCGCCGACAAGTCCATGCGGCCGTACGCCTACTACGAGAGCCAGCACGGCGCCTTGCGCGCGTTCGACGGCGGCGTGGTCGGCATCGAGGTGAAGGACCTCTGACCCCCTGACTGAACCGGGGGCCGCGATGACCGCGGCCCCCACCCCGATCACCTCCGCCGGACGACCGGCGCGGACCCCGGAAAGGGCCGCAATCATGAGGAACCTGAACCATGGCGCGTTTCATTGGAGCCGTTCTCGGAGCCGCCCACGCGGGCACCAGCTCGCAGACGACCCGCCCCGCCTACGCCAACGGCCGCGTGGCCCGGATCGCCCGGGACCTGTGGACCGGCGACGCGGCCCAGAACGACGACGTCGTGCTGGCCGATGTGGACTGGAACACCGTCTTCGACGAACACTCCTTCATCAACTTCAGCGATTTCGGCACGGGTGTGAACCTGGACGTCGGCGTGGCGGTGGGACCCTCGGGCGCCCTGATCGACTGCCTGATCGACGGCCAGGACATCTCGACCGCCGCCGGCACCGTCGGCCTGCTGAAGACCGTCGCGATCGGCAACCGGCACAAGCCCCTGTGGCAGATCGCCGGCTTCGCCTCCTACGAGGCGGCCAAGGCGGCGACGCGGTCCAACGAAGGCCGAGCCAAGCTGATCGCGACCTTCAAGGACGCGAACCCGGACAGCGGCACCCTGGCCTGGACCATCTTCGGGTCGCCCCAGTAAGCGGCCCGCACCCCTTCCCGCCCCGTCCGCGCTGCTCAGGCTGGCGGGGCGGTTGAAACGAAGGCGGCGGGGTTTGGATCAACCCGCCGCCTTCGACGCATCAGGAGGTCATGATGAGCGCGGCCGAGACGAAGATCATCAACCTGGCGCTCGTCCAGCTGGGCGAGGACACGGTGGCGGCCGTCGACCAGGACCCGCCCCCGGCGCGCCTGGTGAAGATCCTGCCGCACCTGCAGCCCGCGATCGAGGCCGTGCTGATGAAGCACGGCTTCCTGTGCGCGCTGGAATACGCGACGCTGCTGCCGAGCCCCGACGCGCCGACGAGCTGGGCGTTCCCGTTCAGCTACGTGGCGCCGGACGGCTGCCTGCGGCTTTGGCGGGTCGAGCGCGCCAGCGGCTGGGAACGGGGGCGCTGGGAGCGCCAGGACAGCGCCAGCCGCGTGATCATCCGCGCGGTCGAGGGCGGCGCGCTGAACCTGGCCTATGTCAAGCGCCGCTCCGCCGACGCCCTGGACCCGCATCTGCACGACGCCATCGCGTTCGAGGTGGCCGCGCGGGCGTGCCGGCCCATGAACGGCTCGGTCGAGCGGGCGAACGAACTGAGGGACCTGGCGCGGGACGCGTATCTGTCGGCGCTGGGCGTGGACGGCGGCGACGCGCGCGCCGACGAGGTGATGTTCGTCGACCGCGTGGCGGCGCTGCGCGCCAGCGCTCTTTGATGTTTGCCCTATCGCTCGCGACGCGGTCGCTCGCGGCTTGAGGGCTTGATACTTTCCCGATCGCTCGCGACGCGGTCGCTCGGGGGTTGAGGGCG
>JBKBUS010000287.1:2293-3334 GCA_046290035.1 Brevundimonas sp. | reverse complement strand
CCTGCAGGTGCTCGACCAGGATGGCGAAGTCCGACGCCTGGAGCCCGATGTCGTCGTGGGCGTCGGCCATGGAGCGGCCGGTGTACACGCAGCCGCCGCCCAGGATGTAGCAGAACTGCTCCTTCAGGGTGCGGCGCAGCCGGACCATGTCGGTCACCGCGAAGATGCCGGCCGTGCGCGGGTCTGCGACCGATGCGTCCAGCGTCTGATCGACGATGCGGGAGACGCCCTCCGTCTGCCCGAAGGCCAACCACATCTCCGTGCCCTCGAAGGGCGTCGCCCCGGCGTTCTCGGGGGCGGGAACATAGGGCTCCACCGCCTCCTCGCCCGGCATGTGATGCGGCTCCTGCGCCAGGGCCGGCGAAGCGGCGGCCAGCAGGACGAGGGCGAAAGGAAGGGCGCGCATCAGAAACCCACCTGCAACGAAAGATAGAGGCCCCGCTGGTCCTCGAAGGTCGCGACCGACCCCAGGTCGACATAGGCGGCGGTGACGGACACGGCCTTGTTCGGCGCCCAGGCGACGAAGACGTCCGCGGCGTCATCCTCCTCGGCGAAACCGAGGTTGTCCGGGCGTGAGCGGTACTCCGCGCCGACGACCCAGTTGGGCGACAACAGGTAGCCGACCGAGCCTTCGAATTGGGCCGTTCGATCGGCCTCCTGGTCTCCGCCGAACCCCAGCAGGCCCGTCTGGTTGGCGTTGGTGAACCGCACCGCGCCCGAGACCAGAAGGCTCTCGGCCAGGAACAGCTTGGTGGCGGCGATGTAAAGGTCGGTCCCCTCGTCATCCCGGCCGCCGACGGCGCCGATGACGGCCCCCTGGTTCGCGACCTTGTGCTGCACCCCGACGGCCACCTGGGGCAGCCAGGTGTCGGACGCATAGACCGCGTCGCCGAACAGCTTGACCTTCAGGCCGTAGACGTCCTGGCCGAAGGTGAAGCCCTGACCGAGGCCGAGCGCGGCGCCGGTCGCGCCGGTGTCGAATTCCTGGCGCGTGTAGGACAGCTCCACCCGGTCCCAGAAGGCGACGGCGGCGCCGTATGC
>JBKBUS010000287.1:0-2283 GCA_046290035.1 Brevundimonas sp. | reverse complement strand
GGCCCCGCCCCAGGTGCGCAGCTCATAGTCCGGCAGGTTGACCCAGGTGGCGTGCACGTTGCCGCCGATGCCGTCCTGAGCCCCGTAGCCGGTGGTCACCGCCCAGGTGGCGAGCCCCCCGCCGCCCGCGCCCTCGAGCGCCGACACGCCGCCGGTCAGGAGCAGCTTGCCGCCCGGGCGGTTGTCCGGAAGGCGGATCTGGGCTTCGGCCGACGTCGCGAGCAAGGCCGCCGCGATCGCGAGGCATGGAATGACGCGCACCCGACTCTCCAAGCTTGGCGTTTGTGCGCTCAGGCATGGGGGTGAATGGTTAAGCGTCCGCCAACGCTGATCGCGCACAACTCCTTGTGCAACCGGGGATTTTGTCGGACCTGTTTACGCTATCTTGAGCCGTCGCGGCGCAGCTTGCGCGCCATGCGATTCCTCTGCGCCTTCCTGATCCTGATCTCGATGCTGGGCGGCAGGGCGATGGCCGGCGATCTGACGGTCAGCGTCCGCGACGCGCAGGGGCGGCCGGTCCGCGACGCCGTCGTCACGGTCCATCCCGCCGCGGGTGTCCGCGGGCCCGTGCGGTTCTCGTGGCCGCTGCGAATCTCGCAGCAGGACATGCAGTTCCAGCCCTATGTGCTGGTGGCGCCGGTGGGTCAGGCGGTCAGTTTCCCGAACCTCGATCGCGTGCGCCACCACGTCTATTCGTTCTCGCGCGGGAACCGGTTCGAGATCGAGCTCTATGGGCGGGACGAGACCCGCAGCCACACCTTCCGGTCCGCGGGCGTCGTGGCCATCGGCTGCAACATCCACGACCAGATGCTGGCCTATGTGAGGGTCGTCGACACGCCGTACGCCGCCAAGACCGGAGCCAACGGCGACGTCCTTCTGCAGGATGTGCCCGCCGGCGCCGCGACCCTGCGGGTCTGGCATCCGAATCTGAACGTGCGCGGCAACGAAACCTCGCGTCAGATCACCGTCGCGGCCGCCGCCGGCCGGCAGAGCGTGTCGGGGGACTTCAGCGGGCGGGCGTCCGTCCGGTGATCCGCTTCCGGAACCTTCGGTCGAAGCTGACGGTCCTCTACATGGGGCTGTTCGGCCTCGCGCTGATCCTGACGGCCATCGCCGTGGTGACGGCGGTCACGCGCAGCGCCGAACGGATGGTGCGCGCCGAGCTGATCGCGACCGGCGAGGTCTACGACCAGATCTGGAGCGCGCGCTCGCAGCAGCTGCGTCAGGGGGCGTCGGTCCTGGCGCAGGACTTCGGCTTCCGCGAGGCGGTCGCCACCGGCGACGATCCGACGGTGCAGTCGGCGCTGGCCAACCTCGCGGCTCGCCAGGGCGTCGAGGGCGCCCTGCTGATGCTGAGCGACGGGCACGTGGTCGCCGAGGGCGTTCGGCTCGACGATGCGGCGCTCGACGCGCTGTGGGCGGCCCTGGACGGCGGCGAGCGCGACGACGGCATCCTGCGCATTGCGGGCGAGGAACATCAGGTGGTGGCCGCCCCCATCCGCGCCCCGGTGCTGCTGGGCTGGGTCATCTTCGTCCAGCGCATGGACGCCGCGCAGATGCGCGAACTGGAGGGGCTTTCGGCCATTCCGCTGGAGGCGCGGATCGCGCCCGCGGGCGCCGACGGCCGGACCCGGCCGGAGATCGCCGACGGCCGCATGTCGCTGGCCCGGCCCCTGCCGAGCTTCGACGCCCGGGGGGCGGAGCTGGTGCTGGCCTATCCGATGGCCAAGGCCATGGCGCCCTACGGCCCGCTGTTCGCCTGGCTGGGCCTGATCGCCGTATCGGGGGCCGGGATGATGCTGGTCGGAACCTGGATGCTGTCGCGCACCCTCACCCGTCCGATCCAGGCGCTCGACGACGCCGTGCAGCGTCTGGAGGCGGGCGAGCGCGCCGAGGTGGCGATCCGCTCAGACGACGAGCTGGGCCGGCTGGCGCGCAGCTTCAATCACATGGTGGGCGCGATCCGGGATCGCGAGGCGCAGCTGAGCCATCTGGCGCTGCACGACCACGAGACGGGCCTGAGGAACCGCCTGGCGCTCGAGCGCGCCCTGGCGACGCCGGCCCAGGGCTGCGTCGTCGTGCTTCAGATCGCCCGTTTCGACACGGTGCGGGCCGCCGTCGGCCACGACGCGGCGGCGCGGCTTCTGGCGCAGCTCGGACAGTGGCTGGAGGCCCTGACCGGACAGGCCCCGGCGCGCATCGCCGCCGGCCTGCTGGCGCTGGAGGTCGAGGGCGCGCAGGACCAGGCGCTGGACTGGGCGCGGCAGGTGCGCGCCGCCGCCG
>JBKBUS010000006.1:12542-16277 GCA_046290035.1 Brevundimonas sp. | reverse complement strand
CAGCTACTGGGGCCGCAACGTCGATCCGCGCGTGCGTCCGCAGAGGCCCGACCTCGTCGCCCAGGCGATCACGCCGGACTATGCTCTGGGCTCGCACGTCGCCGCGCTCGGCCTGTCGTTCGCCCAGGACGGCGGCTTCGGCGGCCGCTTCGCCGAAGGGGCCTTCATCGGCGAGCACGGCAGCTGGAACCGGCAGAACCTGTCCGGCTACAAGGTGACGTGGGTCCCCTTCGCGGCGGGTCGGCCGAACGGCGATCCGGTCGATTTCCTGACCGGCTTTCTGACCGATGACGGGCAGGCGCGGGGCCGCCCCGTGGGCGTGCTGTTCGACCCGGAGCGGCGCATCCTGCTGGTGGCGGACGACCTGTCCAACACCATCTGGCGCGTCGCGCCGACGGGCCGGCCGCCGACCTCGTAGATCGGCGATCAGGCCAGCAGACGGCCGGCGCCGTCCTCGCCCACGACAGGCGGGGACGAGCGGGCGCCGAACCGGCGCCGGGTGTCCAGAAGCACCCAGCTGCGCATCAGCAGCTCGGCGACATCGTAGGGTTTGAGCAGCACGTCGTTGGCCCCGAGCGACAGGGCGCGCAGCCGCGCCTTGATGGTGGAGTCCGCCGTCAGGACCAGGATCGGACGATAATCCTCGGGCGGCGTCAGGCGACGGAAGCTCTCCAGCAACTCATAGCCGTCGACGCCCGGCATCATCAGGTCGAGCAGCACCAGATCCGGCGGCCGGGCGGCGAAATCGTCGAGCGCGGCCAGCGGATCCAGAAAGGTCTGCACGCCCGCGAACCCTTCGCGACGAAAGGCCCGCTCGACCAGGCTCAGGTTGGCCGCCTCGTCATCGATGGCGAGGATACGCCCGGCCTTCACGGCCGCGTCATCAGGCACGATTCTCACGACGTCCTCCTGTGGTCAGGGCGGGCAGCTCCAGGGCGAACACGGCTCCGGAGGCGGTCGGCCGGGCGCGGTGGACCACGTCGCCTCCCATCGCCTGAGCCAGGCCGCGCGACAGCGCGAGGCCCAGGCCCGAGCCCTCCGCCCCGCTCCAGCGCTCGGCGTCGAGCCGGTCGAAGGGGGTGAACAGGCGGTGGGCGTTGGCCGCGGGCACTCCGGGGCCCTCATCCTCCACCGCGATCGAGATGCGCGCCTTCGAGCGGACGGCGGAGACCCGGACCGTTCCGCCCGCTCCGCCGTACTTGATCGCGTTCGACAGCAGGTTGAGCAGGATCTGCAGGGACGCCCGCCGATCCGCCTTCAGGATCAGCCGGTCCGCAGCGGCGACGTCCACGGTGACGCCGGCGGCCCGCGCCTGCGGCTCGATCAGGGTCGCAGCCTCCTTCAGCAGGGGCCCCACCTCGACTGGTTCCAGCTCCAGGGCCTGGCCGCCCGCCTCGATGCGGGCGATGTCCAGCACCTCTTCGATCATCTCAAGCAGATGGCCGCCCGCGCGCGCGATCTGGTCGACGGCGTGCCGCTGGTCCTCGTCCAGGTCCTCGCGGTCCATATGCAGAAGCTGGTTGAAGCCGAGGATGGCCGTGAGCGGCGTGCGCAGCTCATGACTCATGCGCGACAGGAACTCGCTCTTGGCGCGGCTGGCGCGCTCGGCGTCGGCGCGGGCGGCGTTCAGCGCCTCCTCGGCGCGCCGGCGATCGGTCACGTCGCGGGTGACCTTGGAGAACCCGCTGAGCTCGCCCGTCTCGTCCCGCAGAGCGGTGATCACGACATTGGCCCAGAACGGCGTGCCGTCGCGACGGAGACGCCAGCCCTCGTCCTCCACCCGCCCGTCGCGCCGCGCGGCCTCCAGCAGGCGCGCGGGGGTGCGGTCCCGGGTCTCCGGGGGATAGAAGACCGAGAAGTGCCGGCCCAGGATCTCGTCCGAGGTCCATCCCTTGATGCGCTCGGCCCCCTCGTTCCAGCTGACGACCCGGCCCTCCTTGTCGAGCGCGAAGATGCCGTAATCGCGCACGCCCTCGACCACGCGACGATAGCGTTCCTCGCCCTCGCGCAGGGCCGCCTCCCGCGAGCGCAGAAGATCGCCGGCCTGGGCCAGGCGCCGCGCCAGCCGGCCGATCTCGTCGCGCGCCTCGTCGGGCTCGGCGAGGGGCTTGCCCTCCTCCAGCCGCACCGCGTCCCGCTCCAGGCTGCGGACCCGCCGGACGATGCCGGAGAACAGCAGCTGCACCGCCGCCAGACCGCCCAGCAGTCCGACCAGCGCCATCGCGGCGGTCAGCATCAGGGTGCGGCGCCGCTCGGCGTCGGCCCGCGCCTGACGCTCGTCCAGCAGCTCGGCCTCGCGACGCTGCATGGCCTCGATCTCGTCCCGCAACGCGTCGAGCACCGCCTTGTTGGCGATCAGCGCCTCGGTCACCTCCGACGTCGCAAGACCTTCGGGGGTCCCCGCTCCGGGCATCGAGGCCAGCTGCGCCAGGCCGTTGCGCTTCTGCACCACCAGTCGATCGACGCGCGCCAGCCTGCGCCGGATCTGATCGTCGCGCGTGGTGCGCTTCAGCCGGTCGAGCGTGGCGGGCAGCAACGCTTCCGCCCGCTCATAGGGCTCCAGAAACGCCCGACGGCCCGTCAGGCGATAGCCGCGCACGCCGCTGGCGGCCTCGGCCAGCAGGGCATGCACCTCGTGGATATCGCGCTGGATTTCGAAGGTCAGGCGCACCCGCGCCTCGGCCTCCGCTTCCGCGCGGCCCGCCCAGTGCAAGGTGGCGATGCCGCCCAGCAGGATGGCCAGCGGCAGGGCGACCACCACCAGACCCTTCGTGCGAAGACCCAGGTCGGCCCAGAGCCGCGCCGGTCGCCAGGCCGCCGTCACGCCGCTCATGACGCCGCCCGCGTCGCGAACACCGCCGCCTGGGTGCGGTCCGCCACCCCCAGCTTCGCGATCAGCTTCTCCACGTGGGTCTTCACGGTGCCCGGACCGATGCCCAGCCGACGGCCGATCGCCTTGTTGGTCAGCCCCTCGGCGATGAGGCCGAGCACCTCGCGCTCACGCGGCGTCAGCCGCCCGAGGTCGTCGTCCCGCGGGCCGCTCTGGGGCGCGACGGCCTTGCGCAACAGGTCGCCGGGCAGGGCGGTGCGCCCCGAACCGACGGCGCGAATGGCGTGGAGCAGATCCTCGCGGCTCGCGTCCTTCAGCACGAAACCCGTGGCCCCGGTCGCCAGGGCGCTGCGCACATACTCGGGCGTGTCGTGCAGGGTCAGCATCAGCACGCGCGTCGAGGACGCTTCGAGAATGGCGCGCGCCGCCTCCAGCCCGTTCATCCCGGGACCGAACCGGATGTCGAGGACAGCCAGATCGACGCCGCCCTCCAGCACCCGCGCGACCGCCGCCTCGGCCGTCGCGGCCTGGGCGACGACCTCCAGATCGGGCTCGCGCTCGATCATGGCGCGCAGGCCCGCGAGCGTCAGCTCATGATCGTCGGCGATCAGCAGGCGCAGCGTCACGCGCCCACCAAGGGGATCAGCGCGCGTAGACGGAAGCCGTCGGCCAGGCGCGTCGTCTCCAGCGTCCCCGACACGGCGGCCAGGCGCTCGCGCATGATCTCCAGTCCGAAGCGGGGGCCTTCGTCTTGCGAGACGCAGGCGCTGCGGCCGCCGCTGTCCTGAACTGTCAGCGTGACGAGCCCGGCCTGCGCGTCGAGCGACAGGTCCAGGCGAACCGAGGCGCCCGGCGCGTGCCGGGCGACGTTGTTCAGCGCCTCCTGGCCGATGCGGAAGGCGAGG
>JBKBUS010000006.1:0-12532 GCA_046290035.1 Brevundimonas sp. | reverse complement strand
CCAGCCCCTGGGGCAGGCGGTCCAGACCGCGCGCCGTGACCTCCACCGCGTGGCCGAGACCTTCGAGCCGCCGCGCCTCCTCCCGGAGGGCGGCGACGACGCCGAGGTCGTCCAGACTGGTCGGTCGAAGGCCCGAGATCACGCCGCGCAGGTCGGCCACCGTCTGGCGCGCCATGGCGATCAGGGGGTCGACCACGCCGCCGGTCTCCCCCAGGTCCAGTCGCAGCAGCTCCAGCTGCCGGTGCAGGGCGGCGACCTGCTGGGCCACCCCGTCGTGGAGGTCCGCCGAGATCGCCGCCCGTTCGCGCTCCTGGGCGGTGGCCAGCCCCGCCAGCGCCTGCTCCAGCGCCTTCTCCCGGCGCTCGAGACGCTGCCTGAGCTCGGCCTCCTTTCGGCGCTGGACGTCGACGGTGAGACGCGCCTCGATCATCTCCACCAGGAGGCGCAGCGCCTCCGCGTCGTCCTCGCCGGCGATGGCGCCGGGGTTGAGCGCGCTCCACAACTCCAGCCGACGCCCAGGTTGACCCCGCTGGGCGAGGGCTTCGAGCGGGATGATGAAGGCGTCGGGCTCCGACGGCTCGGAGCCGTCCCGCACCGCGCCGCGCCCGTAACCGGCGAACATGGCGGCGCGCTGGGCGGCCCTGGCGACGGCGGCGTCCAGCGCCTCCGCGTCGGCCGCCGCCAGATCGCGGCTGGCCTGGATCAGCAGCTTCAGACGCGCCGCCCGGGCCTCGGAATCGCGGAACAGCGACCTGAGGTCGATCGTCAGCGGGTCGGCGGCGTGGGCGGTCGCGGGCACGTTGGCGTCTCGTCAGCCGGAAAGGCCCTCTGTCCTAACCCAGCTGCGACCCAGCGTCATATGCCGAACGGCATAGGTGCGTCGGCCCGCCGCTGCGCCGATGCGGGCCAGGCCGGGCCGCGGGATTTTCCGGAAGGCCGCCGGACGCGGTCCATCCGAAAGGACATATCCATGCGCAAGACCCTCGCCTTGACCAAGGTCGCCGCCCTGGCCGCCGCCCTGCCGCTGTTCGCCGCCGCGGCTCCGGCGGTCGCCAACGACGCCAACGCCTTCAGCGTCGCCAATCTGACGCCGGCCTCCGCCCCGATCACGGTGGCCGAGGTCGAAGCCGCCCAGCGGGCCTGGGGCGACGCCCTGGTCGCCATCTCCACGGCCGGCGACACCCAGGGGCCCGCCGCCGCCCGTCGCCTGGCGGAGCAGGCGCTCGACACCGCCTACGGCTACAACCTCGGGCCCGTCGCCTTCAAGCCGACCCTGACGCAATCGCCCCAGACGTTCCGCGACACGCGCGCGGGGGCTCTGGCCTACTTCGTCGGCGGCGACTCGAACTTCCCCAACGACACCGGTTTCGCCCTGAAGCACTGGCGGTCCTACTCGGTGAACAACGCCACCATCGTGATCAACGGCCCGACCGCCGTGGCCATGGGCAACTTCACCTTCACCGACCGCAACGGCGACACGACGACGGTCGACAAGACCTTCGGCTACGTGCGCGACCCGCAAGGCGCGCTGCGCATCGTGCTGCATCACTCCTCGCTGCCCTACAGCGCGGACTGACCGGGTCGGGCGGCCGCGCCATCCCCTCGCGGTCGCCCGCAACCTTCCCATCATCGAGAACGACCGAGGAACGCCCATGACTAGACTTCGCGTCGGCGCGGCCGTCGCCGCCCTGATCGGCCTTTGCGCCACGCCCGCCCTCGCCCAGGCCCCCGAGGGCCGCTGGCAGGTGAAGGGCTTCCTGACCGGCGTGCTGCCGGATGGCGAGATCACCAGCGTCCAGACCGATGCGATCGGCCTGCCCGCCGGTTCGCAGGTCTCCGCCACCGACGCCTTCATTCCGACGGTGGCGGTCGAGTACTTCTTCAGCCCGTCCGTGTCGGTCGAGACGATCTGCTGCATCACCCCGCACGACGTCGAGGGCGAGGGGGCGCTGAGCGGCGCGGCACTGGTCGACGAGGCGATCATCTTGCCCGCCACCGTGACCGCCAAATACCACTTCCAGCTGGCCAACGGCTTCAAGCCGTACGTCGGCGCGGGCGTGACCCACTTCTTCATCTTCGACGAGGGCGTCGGGGCCGACGCGGCCGCGCTCGGCGCCACCGACGTGGACCTGTCCGACGAGTTCGGCTTCGTGCTTCAGGGCGGCGTCGACATCCCCTTGAACGATCGAGGCTGGGGCGTCTCGATCGACGCCAAGCGCTACTTCGTCGACACGACCGCGACCTTCTCCACGGGCGCGGCGACCGCGCTCCAGACTGAGCACGCCCTGGACCCGTGGGTCGTGAGCGCCGGCGTCAGCTATCGGTTCTGAGCGTCGGCCCGGCGGCCGTCCATTGTTTGATCACGGAGACTTATCGATGAAGACCACGGCTCCAGCGGCGTTCGCCCTCTCCCTGGCTCTGTGTTCCGCAATCCCGGCCGCCGCCTTCGCCAACGACGAGGACGGCGAGCTGTGGTTCAATCCGACGGCGACCAAGGCGATCGACGACCGGACCTCGTTCGAGCTGGAAACCGCCCAGCGATTCCGCGACGCGCCGCGCGACGACACCTACTTCGTGCGGGGCTGGCTGAACCGGGACGACGCGGACGGCAATACGTGGAGCTTCGGCGTCGAGCAGCGTTGGAACGGCTCCGACGAAGAGGAGCAGCGGCTTCTCCAGCAGGTCAGCTACAGCGTCGGGCGCATCGACCTGCGCACCCGGATGGAGCAGCGGTTCGTCTCCACCGACCCCGACACCGGCTGGCGCATCCGCCAACGGATCGGGACGTCCGTCCCCCTCGGGGACAGTGATTGGGACCTAACCGGCGACGCCGAGCTGTTCGTCACCCTGAAGAGCACCGAGCCGGGGGGCCAGACCGGCCCGACGGCGCTGCGCACCTTCGTCGGGTTCGAGCGGTCGTTCGGGCGCTATGACCTGAGCGTGGGCTACCTGCGGCAGCAGGATTTCCGCGACGGCGCCCCTGACAGGGTCGGGCACGCGCCGTTTCTCGGCTTCAACGTGAACTTCTAGCGGCTGAACGACGAACGGGTCTCAGCCGCCCGGCGCCACGGCCCCGCACTTGGTCCGGGCGCAGGCGACGTAGCAGCTTTCCCAGGCCGCGCCGCCCCCGGGGTGCGCCAGATGGCAGCGGTACTGGCACTCGATGTAGCAGGCGTTCGTGCTCGCCGCCGAGGCTTGTCCCGCCCCGAGCGCGAACGCCGCGGCCGCCGCGGCGACCACCATCAATGATCTGATCATCTTCAACTCCCTTCGCCGGACGCGGAACAACGCCCCCGCCGCAAAGGTTCCCTCCCGCCGTCGAGGGAACCGTCACGCTTGCGGTTCGTTGTCGCATGTCGGAGGGGTGCAGCCGTGGTTCACGCATTAGTCAGTGCAGCATTGGCGTTCGCGTCGCCGTCAGCAGCGACGGTCCCGGAGGAACGACAGGCGGCGCCGCAGATTCAGAGCGTGGACGACCTGGCCGCGCTGAGTCTGGAGGACCTCTCCCGGCTGGAGGTGACCTCGGTGTCCCGGCGTCCGCAGGCGCTCTCGAGCGCGGCGGCGGCGGTGTTCGTCATCTCGGCGGAAGATATCCGCCGCTCGGGGGCCGACAGCCTGCCGGAGGTGCTGCGGCTGGCGCCGAACCTGGACGTCCAGCAGGTCAACAGCGTCGAGTACGCGATCAGCGCGCGGGGCTTCAACGGCTACGAGACCTCGAACAAGCTGCTTGTCCTGCTGGACGGGCGCAGCCTCTACAGCACGCTCAGCTCGGGCGTGTTCTGGGACGCCAACGACATTCCGCTGGAGGAGATCGAGCGGATCGAGGTCGTGAGCGGTCCCGGAGGGGCGCTCTACGGCTCCAACGCCATGAACGGCGTGATCAACATCATCACCTGGTCGGCCGCCTCCACCGGCCCGCTCGCCGCGTTCACGGCCGGGACCGAGGCCAGCACCGCCTATCTGCGCCACGGCGGCGCGGCCGGGCCCAACGGTCGCTGGCGGATCTACGCCAGCGCCTACAGCCGCGACGACAGCGGCGCTCCGGCGACGGACCAGTCGGACGGGCTGCGTCTCGGCTCGCGCGCCGACTGGGTCTGGGGCGACAACCTTCTGTCCCTGAGCGCCGGCGCCTACGCCAACCAGGTGACGGTGAACGAGGACTTCTCCGGCGACGGCGCGGAGGTCTCAGGCGGACATTTCCTCGCCGCCTGGTCCCGCCCGCTGGGGAATGGGTCGCTTGAGGCGCGGGGTTACGTCGATTTGTTCGAACGATCCGAGGTCGCCACGCTGGAGGAGTCCACGACCTGGGATCTCACGCTACAGTACAATCTCACCGCGGGTCGCCACGCCTGGGTCATGGGTCTTGGGCATCGCGTGGTGGATTCCGAGTTCACGGCGCCGCCGGGGGGCGCCTTCCTGGATCCGCCCCAGCGGTCCGTCAGCCTCACCAACATCTTCATCCAGGATCAGATTCAGCTGGCGCGCGGCCTCACCCTGACGGTCGGCGCGAAATGGGAGGACAACAGCTACTCGGGCCAGGAATTCCTGCCGAACATCCGCCTGGGCTGGGAACGGCAGAACGGTGACCTGCTCTGGGGCGCCGTCAGCCGCGCCAGCCGCACGCCCAACCGCATCGAGCGGGATCTGACCCTGCCCGGCTTCCTGGTGGGCGGGGACTTCAGTTCGGAGGCCCTCACCGCCTACGAGATCGGCTACCGGGCCACGCCGCGCCCCTGGGCCAGCTACTCCGTATCGATCTTCTACAACGACTACGACGAGCTGAGGACCGCCTCGCTCGATCCGGTCACCGTCTTCCCGATCCGGCTCACGAACTTCGGCTCGGGCCGTACATGGGGCGTGGAGGCGTGGGGAAGCGTCGAACCGGTGTCCGGCTGGCGCCTCTCGGCAGGGGTGAGCACGCTGGAGAAGGACCTCGGCGCGCCCGTGGACCGGGACATCACCTCGCTGATCTCCCAGGGCGACGACCCGGCGGCGCATGGCTACCTCCGCTCCCAGCTGAACCTGACCCGCGACTGGACCTTCGATGCGGTGGTGCGGGGCGCCGAGGCGCTGGCGGCCACGCCGGCCTATGTGGACGCGGACGCCCGGCTGGGCTGGCGCATCCGGGAGGGGCTGGAGCTGTCGCTGTCGGGGCGCAACCTTCTGCACGACGAGCGTATCCAGACCGGCGACCCGCTCCGGCGCCGAGCCATCCAGCGGAGCGTGCACCTCGGGTTGCGAGCGGCGTTCTGATGCCGCGCGGGTTCGTTTCCCTTCTCGCCTGGATGGGCGCGGCGGCCCTTGCCGTCTGCGACCCCACGCCGGCCGCGAGCCAGACCCGCGGCGCCGCGCCCGAGCACGCGGTCAAGGCGGTCTATCTGGTGCGCTTCGTCGCCTTCGTCGAATGGCCGCCCCACAGCTTCGCCAGCCCGGAGGCGCCGCTGGTGCTCTGTGTCGCCGGCCGGTCGCCGGTCGCCCCGGCACTTCAGGCCGCGGTGCGGAACCAGACCGCGAACGGCCGCCCGCTGCTCGCGCGCAACCTGCTGGAGCCCGCCGGAACCGACGCCTGCCACGTCGTCTATCTGGGGGCGGGGGGCGCGGCGCTGATCGCCGCCACCCCGGACGCCAGTCCCATGCTCCGGGTGACCGACGCGGCCATCACCACCCGGCCGGGCATGATCCACTTCGACATGCGCGACGGACGGGTCCGCTTCCACGTCGATCAGACGGCCGCGCGCCGGGCGGGGCTCAGGCTCAGCAGCCGCCTGCTCTCGCTGGCCCTTTCGGTGAGGGGCGTTGGCTGATGATCGGGGTCCTGCAGCAACGCTTCTCGATCGTCGCCGCCGGACTGCTCGTCCTCCTGCTGGCGGCGGCCATCATCCAGACGGTCATCAGCGAACGGGCGGTCAAGGCCGAGCTCGGGCGCCAGGCGGGAGCCCAGGCGGAGCTGCTGGCGGAAAGCGTCGCGGGCGCGCTGGCCTTCGACGACGTCGAGGCGGCCCGCGACTACGTCGATGCTGTCCGGGTCAACCCCCATGTGATCGCGGCCGCGGTCTACGACGACCAGCGCCGCCTTGTGGCCGGCTTCGCCCGCGACGGCGAAGTGCTTCCGTCGGTGGCCTCGGCGCGCGGCCGCGCCACGGTGTTCCAGAACGGCCGGCTGCACGTGGTCCGGCCGGTCGTGCAGAGCGGGCAGTATCTCGGCACCGCGCGCCTCCGGCTTCGGGACGCCTCGCCCGCCCAGCGGTTCGCCCGCGCGTCCAGCTTCCTTCTGTTCGCGGGACTGAGCGCGCTGGCGGTGTTCGGCCTCGCGATGTCGCAGTACACCCTGCGGCAGGCCAATGCGGAGCTGCGAGGTCAGGCCGAGGCGCTGGGGCGCGCCAATGACCGCCTGACGCGCGAGATGATCGAGCGGGAGCGGGCGGAGCAGGCCCTGGTTCAGGCCAAGAAGATGGAGGCGCTGGGCCAGCTCACCGGCGGCGTCGCCCACGACTTCAACAACCTCCTGATGGCGGCCTCCAGCGGCATCGAGCTGATGGAGCGCACCGAGGACCCGGCGAAGCGAAAGCGGTTGGCCGAGGGCGTGCGTCAGGCGATCGACCGGGGCGCCTCCCTCACGCGGCAGCTGCTGTCCTTCGCCCGGCGCAGTCCGGCGCGGGCGGAGCCCTTCGACCTGGCCCAGCGCCTGCTCGCCCTCCGAGGCCTTATCGAGCGGTCCCTGAGAGAAGACATCGAGGTTCGTCTGGAGCTGGCCCCCGACCTCTGGCCGGTGCAGGTCGACCCGGACGAGTTCGACGTCGCCGTCCTCAACCTGGCGGTCAACGCCCGCGACGCCATGCCCGACGGCGGGGTGCTGACCCTCTCGGCGCACAACCTCCCGGCGGGCGACGGCGACGACCGGGACCGCGTGTGCCTGAAGATCCGCGACACCGGCTGCGGCATCTCGGAGGAAGTCGCGGCGCGGATCTTCGAACCCTTCTTCACCACCAAGGGCACGGGCAAGGGCACGGGGCTAGGCCTGTCCCAGGTCTACGGCTTCGCCGCCTCGTCCGGCGGCGGGGTCACCGTCGACGGCCGGCCCGGCGAGGGCGCCGAGTTCACCCTCTACCTGCCGCGAAGCGAGACGCGCCCGGAGCGGACCTCCGACCTGGTCGAGGCTGGACCCTCGCAAACCAGGCCGCTGCGCATTCTCCTCGTGGAGGACGACGAGCAGGTCGCCGCCGGCGTCGGCATGATGCTCGGAGACCTGGGACATGACTTCAAGCGCGTGACCTCGGCCGACGAGGCCGTGCAGGTGCTCGAGAAGGATCGGCGGTTCGATCTGGTGTTCACCGACGTCGTCATGCCCGGCGCGCACAACGGCGTGGGGCTGCACGCGCTCATTGGGCGCCGATGGCCGCAGCTGCCGGTGCTGCTCACCACCGGCTACAGCGGCGCGGTGGAGCTGCCGAGCGCCGACGTCGCCCAGGTGCTGCACAAGCCTTACCGCCGGGCCGAGCTGGCGGCGGCCATCGCGGACGCGGTCAGCGGCGACCGGACCTGAGACGGCCCGGCGCCGCGGCGTCCTATCCCGGGCTCACTCGGCCGACGCCGCCGCCCGGGCCTGGCGATGCGCCGGCTCGCCGCCGGACAGGCCCGGAGACGGGTCCGGGACGAGCAGGGCGGCGCCGCCCGTCGGCATCCAGCGCGCCTTCGAAGCGTCCACGGAGCGGTCGTCCTGAGGGGCGGCCATCGCGCCTTCCCGCCCGGCGGCGTATCGCGCGACCATCTCGGCGCAGAACTCGGCGAACTCCTCGGCGACCTGAGGCGGGCTGGTGTGGTGGGGCTCCACGCCCCGGTGTTCCGGCGTGAAGCAGAAGGTGGCGGTGATCTGGAACGGGGCCAGCGCCTCCATCTGGCGGTCGAACCAGTCCAGGGCTCCGGGGCGGAACCTGTCGGCCCAGCTCAGGCCGGTGCGGACGTGGCGCACGCCCAGCCGTTTGAACCAGGCGACCGCGTCGTCGAGACGGTGATCCCCGAAGTGGAACCACTGGCACAGCCCGATCTCGCCCGCATGCGGCGCATAGGCGTCCAGCGCCGGCTTGGGCGAGCCGTCCTCGCGCAGCAGACCCATGTGGAAATGCCGATAGTAGGACGAGCCCTCCGCCTCCTTGTGCCGGGTCGTGGCCTCCCACGCCTGCGGCAGGTCGTAGAGGCTGTACCAGTGGATGCGCGGGGCCTGGCCCTTCAGCAGCTCGGCGGTCCTTGTCACGCCCCAGGCCTGCACCTCCTCCGACCCGAACGAGGAGACGCCCACCTCGGTCACCCACACCGGCTTGTCGGTGACGGCTCGGATCTCCGCCACCTTCTGCGGCCAGGCCTCGATGGGCCACAGGTTCCAGTCCAGCGGAAAGCCGTGAACCGCCACGGCGTCGACGGCCTCCAGCGCCCCCTTGTCCTCCAGCCGCTTGAGGAAGAACGGATCGATCGGGGACATGCCGCCGAGCACCCGCGTCAGCCCCGGGACCGCGTCCGCGATCGCCGCCCCGGCGAGCCTGGTCATCTGCGCGAACAGGTCCCATTCGGGATCCAGCAGCGGATCCCAGTGCGACTTGTTGTTGGGTTCGTTCCAGATCTTGACGGAGTCCAGCATGGCTCAGCGCGTCTCCTCTGTCGCGGCGCGGGCGGGATAGACCGGGGCGGCGCCCCAGGCGGGTTCGGCCGCCCGGCAGACGAACACCTCCGTCTCCGGATGATCGACGATGGCGAAGCCCGCGCTCCTCAGCATCGCCGCCGAACAGGCGGCGTTAGGCGCCCACCAGTTCGTGGGATCGCCGGCGTAGCGGTGCTCTATGAAGTGCAGCTTCGGATAGGCCGGGACCTCGAACAGGTCGGCTTCGGTGAAGTCGCGGTCCGCCGGGACCGGCTCCTCGCGCCGGCTGCCACGTTGAAGCGACTGGTAGATCAGCCAGTCGCCGGCCGCGTGCTCCCGGATCAGGTCGAGCGCGAGCAGGGGGTGGCGCAGGTGATAGAGCACGCCCATGAACAGCACGACGTCGAACCGCTCCCCCAGGGCCCCCACGTCATAGACCGACAGCTTGCGAAGCTCGATCTCGACGCCCGACAGCTCGGCCGCCAGCCGCGCCTGGTCCAGGTATCGGTCGTCGTGATCCATGCCGACGACCCGCGCGGCGCCGCGTCGCTTCATCTCGATGGCGTGGAAGCCGGCGTTGCAGCCGATGTCGAGCACCGTCTTGCCCGTGACATCCGGCAGGCGGTTGGCGAACCGCGCCCACTTGTTGGCCGGATAGTCGTGCAGGAAGTGGTCGGGCGCCGTCCGCACGCCGGCCAGCTCCATGTTGTGGAACCACGGCCCCAGCGCCGCGATGCGGTCGCGGACCCTGGCGTCTGCGCGTTCAGTCATGGGCCTCCTCGTTCAGGCTTTCCAAGGTCGCGCCGTCGGCATGAAGACGCAGGGTCGTGACGCTCGCGGGCGCGATGTCGAAGCGGTGCAGGTTGTCGACGGAAAGGCCCAGCGCGGCGCAGACCGCGGCCTTGATCACGTCCGCATGGCTGACGGCGATCACCTCGCCGGCGTCGGCTCGAAGGCCGTCGAACAGTCCGCTCAGCCGGCTCTGGACCTCCGCCATGGCTTCCCCGCCGGGCGGGGCGGCCGAGCCTCGATGCGAGTTCCAGGCGATCCAGGCGGGGTCGTCCTCCAGCGCCTCGAACGACCGGCCGGTCCACTCGCCGAAGTCGATCTCGTCCAGCGCGGGCGAAGGTTCGACCGGCGCCTTCAGCGCGGCCGCGACCGGGCCTGCGGTCTCCAGGGCGCGTTCCCGCGGACTGGACAGAACCTTCGCGACGGGCCGGGCCCGCATTCGCGCGGCCAGCCGTTCGGCCTGCGCCCGCCCTTGCGTGTTCAGCGACACGCCGGGCGCCCGTCCGCAGAGCCGCACGCCGACCGCATCGGTCATGGCGTGCCGGATCAGGTGCACGCGCGTCACGAGACCAGACGCGCCCTGACCCGTTCCGCCTCGGCGATGAAGGCGAGGGTGCGGCTGCGCGCCTCCTCGTCGGTGAACTGCACCGGCGGGCTCTTCATGAACCAGCTGGAGGGCCCCTCGAGGGGGCCGGACAGGCCACGGTCGAGCGCGAGCTTCGCGCACCGCACGGCGTCGATGACCACGCCGGCGCTGTTGGGGCTGTCCCAAACCTCCAGCTTGACCTCGACGCTGATCGGGGTGTCCCCGAACCCGGAGCCCTCCAGGCGGATGTGCGCCCACTTGCGGTCGCTGAGCCAGGGCACGAAGTCGCTGGGCCCCACATGGATGTCGTCGGCGTCCAGTTCGCGGTCGATCTGACAGGCCACGGCCTGGGTCTTGGACAGCTTCTTGGAGGCCAGGCGCTCGCGCTCCAGCATATTCTTGAAGTCGGCGTTGCCGCCGAAGTTGAGCTGATAGGTGCGGTCCAGACGGACCCCCCGCTCGCGCATCAGGTTGGCCAGCAGCCGGTGCACGATGGTGGCGCCGACCTGGCTCTTGATGTCGTCGCCGACGACGGGCAGGCCGCGCGCCCGGAACCGGTCCGCCCAGGTCTTCCGCGACGCGATGAAGACGGGGATGCAGTTCACGAAGGCGCAGCCGGCTTTCAGCGCCGCCTCGGCGTAGTGCTCCGTCGCCCGCTCCGAGCCGACGGGCAGATAGTTGACCAGCACTTCCGTGCCCGACCGCCTCAGGACCTCGGCCACGTCCACGGGGCGCTCGTCGGACAGGGGGATGTCGTCCTCCATGTACCGGCCCACCCCGTCCAGCGTCGGTCCGCGCGACACCGCCACCCCCGTGGCCCCCGGCGAGGCGAAGCGCACTGTGTTGTTGGGCGCTGCGAAGACGGCCTCGGCTACGTCCCTGCCGACCTTCGCCGCATGAATGTCGAAGGCCGAGACCACCTCCACGTCGCCCACGTGGTAGCCGCCGAGCTCGAGGTTCATCAGGCCGGGGGGCGGGGTCTCGTCCGCCGAGGCGTCCGCGTAGTGCGCCAGGCCCTGCACGAAGGACGAGGCGCAGTTGCCGACGCCGACGACGCCGACGCGAACCTTTGCACGGCCCATGCGGTTGTCTCCTCTCACCCGGGGCGCTCGAAAGACGCGCCGCCGCCACGAGCTACTTAGAAGCTCGCGCAATTGTTCCCGGCCAAGGTTCACCGTCGCCGGGAACCTTCTTCATCATCAACCGGAACAAAGCCGCCGCACCTCCGGTTGGCGCCCCGAAACGACTTGAGGGCGCATGGTCATGAGCGAAGCCAGGAAGCTGACGAACCACGAGGAAATCCGCAGCTGGGCCAAAGAGCGCGGCGCGCGCCCGGCCCGGGTCAAGGACACCGAGGGCAAGGACGGCGGCGGGGTTCTGCGCTTCGACTTCGGCGAACCCGAGGACCGGCTGGAGGCGATCTCCTGGGAGGCGTTCTTCGAGATCTTCGAGGACCGCGAGCTGGCGCTGCTGGAGCAGGACGAGACCGCGTCCGGCGAGACCAGCCGCTTCTCCAAGTTCGTGGCCCGCTGAGGCCCGGTCCCATGAGCAAGACCGTTCTCATCACCGGCGGCGCGGGATTCGTCGGCCGCCACCTGGCTCGGGCCCTGCTGGAGCGGGGCAGCCGCGTGCGGGTTCTCGACAGCCTGATCGAGCAGGTCCATCCGACGTGCGAGCGTCCTGACGAGCTGGACGCCGACGTGGAGCTGGTCGTCGGCGACATCCGCGACGAGGCGCAGGTCCTGGCGGCCCTGAAGGGCGTCGACGAGGTGGTGCACCTGGCGGCCGAGGTCGGCGTCGGCCAGAGCATGTACGCCATCGACCGCTACACCTCGGTCAACGATCTGGGCACCGCCGTGCTGTTCCAGCAGCTGATCGACCGGCCGGTCGAGCGCGTCGTGGTCGCCTCGTCCATGAGCATCTACGGCGAGGGACTCTATCGTTCGCAAGGCGGCGACCTGATGCACGACGTGGTGCGCGAGGGCCGCAACGCCCAGGGCGGCTGGGATCCGCTGGACGCCGAGGGCCGGCCGCTGTCGCCGGCGCCCACGCCGGAGACCAAGCAGCCGGCGCTCCGCAGCGTCTATGCGATCAACAAGTACGTCCAGGAGCGGCTGACGCTGACCCTCACGCGACAGTACGGCATGCAGGGTTCGGCCCTTCGACTCTGGAACATCTACGGTCCCGGCCAGGCGCTTTCGAACCCCTACACCGGCGTGCTGGCCATCTTCGCCTCGCGCATCGCCAACGGGCAGCGGCCGATGGTGTTCGAGGACGGGCGCCAGCTGCGCGACTTCGTGCATGTGTCGGACGTGGCGCGCGCCTTCATCCTGGCGCTGGAGACGCCCGAGGCCGACGGGGAGGTGTTCAACATCGGATCGGGCGAGGCGCGCTCGATCGAAGAGGTCGCCCGCCTTCAGGCGGCGGCCATGGGCCGGCCGGACCTGGAGCCGGAGATCACCGACAAGTCGCGCGCCGGCGACATCCGCCACAACATTCCCGATCTGACGAAGGCGCGTCAGGCG
>JBKBUS010000286.1:0-3362 GCA_046290035.1 Brevundimonas sp. | reverse complement strand
CTCGAAGCCCGCCCGGTGCAGCATGTGGACCAGATCCTCGGTCGCCACATTGCCCGTGGCCCCCGGTGCGAAGGAGCAGCCCCCGATCCCGCCGACCGAGGCGTCCAGAACATCTACGCCCGCCTCCACCCCGGCATAGGCGTTGGCCAGCCCGGTGTTGCGAGTGTCGTGGAAGTGCAGCCTCAGCCGCGCGTCGGGCGCGGCGGCGCGCGCCACCTCCACCACCCTCGTCACCGCCCAGGGATCTCCGGCGCCGATGGTGTCGGCCAGCCCGATCTCCTCGACCCCCGCCTCGCCCAGCCGTCCGGCGATCTCGGCGACCTGGTCCGGCGCGACCTCGCCGTCGAAGGGGCATCCCCAGCAGCACGACAGCGTGACCGACAGCGACGGGGCCGCCTCGGCGGGCCCCGCGTTGTGCCGCCGCGACAGGATCTCCTCGACCATCGCCGCCTGCTGGGCGCGGTCCATGCCCTGGTTCTTCAGACCGAAGCCGTCGGTGGCGGCGATGGAGACGTTGACCTCCTCGACCCCGGTCGCGACGGCCCGCTCATAGCCTTTGGCGTTCAGCACAAGCCCGATGCGGCTGTGGCCCGGCGCGGGCGGCAGCAGCGCCATGACGTCCTCGGCGCCCGCCATCTGCGGCACCAGACGGGGATGAACGAAGCTGACCGCCTCGATCCGCCGGGCGCCCGCCGCCTCCAGCCGGCGCACGAAGGTCGCGCGCGCCTCCGGGTCCAGCACCGTCGCCTCGTTCTGGAGTCCGTCGCGCGGCCCGACCTCGACGATCTCGATGAAGCGGCTCATCGGGCCGGCGCCTCCGCCGGCGCATAGACCGTCAGCACCAGATCGTCGCCCTTGGAGTAGTTGTGGCCCGCCACCTCGGCCACGGGGCGGGGCGGGGCGGCGCCCAGCTCGGCCAGGGCCGCGGCGAAGGCGTCGGCGTCTCCGGCCTCGACGATCGCGGGGCGTCCGGCGACGAGCGCGCGGGCCGCGCCCTCGGCGTCGGTCAGCTCAGTCGTCGTGCCGGTCAGGAAGACGAAGCTGGGCTCGTGGAAGGTGGTGATCGCCACCGGCGCGCCGACGCGGCCCTGTCGGGGGTGCAGGCCGGCGTCCATCAGGGCTTCGTCCAGCCGGGGGGCGATCGACAGGGGCCGAAGCTGGCGTATTTCTCCGGCCAGCCCCGCGTGGGCGAGGATGCCGAAACCGAGCGCGATGAGCACGGCCGTGGTCGAGGCCCTGTTCAGCAGCAGGAACCCGCCGATCGCCGCCGCCATCAGGCTGAAGGCGATGGTCATCGTCGCCCAGGTCTGGGCGGTGGAGGTGCCGAACTCGGTCAGGCCGTAGACCGCGACCGCCGAGATGATCACGGCCGCGAACAGCATCAGCCCCGCGCCCAAGCGACGCGACAGCGTCCCGATCGGCCGCGTCATCGCCGCCGCCATCAGCCAGGCCAGGGCCCCGAAGGTCGGCAGAGTGTAGTGCGGCAGCTTGGTCGGCGTCAGCTCGAAGATGATCCAGGTCGGGATCAACCAGCACAGGGCGAAGCGCACGCCGGGCTCTATCCGTCGGCTCCAGCCGGTCGACAGGGCCGCGGGCAGCAGCAGCGTCGCCGGGAACAGCAGCACGGGCGCGAGCAGCAGATAATAGCCGGGGAAGCCGCCGTGGCTCTCGTCGGCGCCCATCACCTTCTGACCCAGGTCGCCGCCCACGGCCTCGCGCCAGAAGGCGCCGTCGCTCGCGATGGTGATGGCGATGGCCCAGGGCCCGACCATCAGGGCCAGGAGCGGCAGGCCCCAGCCCCACCCCAGACGCGTGAGCCAGCGCGCGTTGCGGTCCCAGACCGTCAGCATGACCAAGGCCGAGATCACAACCATCGGCCCGATCGGCCCCTTGATCAGGATCGACAGGCCCAGCCCGAACCAGAACAGGAACTTGTGCAGCCGGACCGGGGCCCGCCCCTCGCGCGCCGCGAGATAGAGGCGGGCGAGCGCGGCCATGGCGAGCGTCGTCGAACCCGCCAGCATGGCGTCGGTCTTGGCGATCCCGGCCTCGGTCGAGAGCAGGAACGTCGCCCCCAGCATGGCCCCGGCCAGGAACCCGGCCCTCTGGCCGAACAGGGCCGCGCCCGCCCAGGCGCAGGCGGCCGCCGCCATCATCGCCCCCAGCACCGACGGGATGCGGTAGGGCCGGATGTCCCGCGCCTCGACCTCCGAGACCAGGGCGACCGAGGCCGTCTGCAGCCAGTGGATGCCCACCGGCTTCTTGTAGCGCGGCTCGTCCTGGAAGCGGATGTCGACCAGATCGCCGGTCTCCAGCATCTGCGCGGTCGCCTGGGCGTAGCGGCTCTCGTCCCGGTCCAGCGGGGGCAGAAGCATCAGGCTCGGCAGGGCGGCGAGGAGCGCCACCAGCGCCGCGAGCACGGGGCCGCGCCAGTCGGCGATCAGGCGGTCGAAATCCGGTCGGATCATCCGACCTTCCTATCACGCGTCGTTCGCGCCCGTCATGCGTCTCCCGCAGCGCGTCGAAAGCGGCTATGGGGCGCGGATGAGCAAAGCCACGCCGCAAATCTCGGTCGTCGTGCCGGTCCATGACGAGGAAGGCGCCGCCGCCGCCCTGGCGCGCGAGATCGCCGAAGCCCTGAGCGGCCGGGCCTTCGAGATGATCTTCGTCGACGACGCCAGCCGCGACGGCACCCGCGCCGAGCTGTTGGCGGCGAAGGCCGGGCTGCCCGAGCTGCGGGTCCTGTCGCATGCGTCCAACGCCGGCCAAAGCCGGGCGGTGCGCACCGGCGTGCTCGCGGCCGAAGGGGAGATCATTCTGACGCTGGACGGCGACGGGCAGAATCCGCCGGGCGACGGTCCCGCGCTGATCGACCTGCTGCAGTCCCTGCCGCCCGCGGTGGCCCTGGTCGGCGGCCGCCGGGCCAAGCGCCAGGACTCCGAGGCCAAACGCTGGGCCTCCCGCTGGGCCAACCGCATTCGCAAGCGCCTTCTGAACGACGACGCCGACGACACCGGCTGCGGGCTCAAGGCCTTCCGGCGCGAGGCCTATCTGCGCCTGCCCTACTTCGATCACATGCACCGCTACCTGCCGGCGCTGATGATCCGCGAGGGCTATGAGAACCGCTATCTGGATGTCGGCCACCGGCCGCGCGGCGTCGGCCGGTCGAAGTACACCAACTGGAGCCGGCTGAAGGCGTCGGTGTCGGATCTGATGGGCGTGATGTGGCTGAAGACCCGCGCGCGGCGACCGGGCGTGATCACCGAACTCTAAGCCGGGCGCCGAGATGGCGGCGCGGATCGATCCGCGTTATGCATCGTTAACAAGCTGAGCCGCTCGCCAAGGAGAGCCCGATGCTGATC
>JBKBUS010000285.1:0-3362 GCA_046290035.1 Brevundimonas sp. | reverse complement strand
GCAGCCACGTCGGCGGCGAGGTCTATTCGCTGGACGACTACCGGCGCCGCTACGCGCAATACAAGATGGACGCCGACCTGCAGGCCAGCCACGCCTCGGCCCCCTGGTTCGTCGTCTGGGACGACCACGAGATCGACAACAACTGGGTCTCGGACCTCGATCAGGAGGGCGCCGACCCGGCCGTCTTCCGCCTGCGCCAGCAAGCGGCCATGCAGGCCTTCTACGAGAACATGCCGCTGCGCCGCTCGGCCTTCCCGCGCGGCTCGGCGATGCAGCTCTACCGCCGCGCCCAGTACGGCGATCTTCTGGACCTGAACCTGCTCGACACGCGCCAGTACCGCTCCAATCAGCCCTGCGACGAACGCTGGGCCTCCACGTGCGAGGCCGTCAACGATCCGGCCGCCCAGGTGCTGGGCGACGCGCAGGAGGCCTGGCTGTTCCAGAACCTGCAGTCATCGCGCGCCCGCTGGAAGGTGCTGGCCCAGCAGGTCATGCTGATGGACCTGAACCGCAACCTGAACGGCGAGGTCGGCTACAACCTCGACACCTGGGCCGGCTACCGCATCCCGCGCGCCCGCCTGCTGAACCACATCCAGCGGCGCGGCATCGACAACGTCGTGGTCCTGACCGGCGACGAGCACCAGAACTATGCCGGCGAGCTGCACCTGGACGGCCGAGATCCGACGGGCCGGCCGATCGCGACGGAGTTCGTCACCACCTCGATCAGCTCGTCCGGCGACGGCGTCGACCAGCGTCCGGACGGCGTCCGCATCCAGGCCCAGAACCCGTTCCTGAAGTTCAACAACGCCCAGCGCGGCTACGTCGTCTGCGACGTCACCCACGAACGCTGGCGGACCGACTTCAAGGTGCTGGACAAGGTCTCGACGCCGGGCGGCGCCCTCACCACCCGCCGCTCGCTCGCCATCGAGGCGGGCAACCCGACGCTGGTGGAGGCGTAGCCTTTCTCCTCCCCCTCGCAGAGGGGGAGGAGATGCATCGGACCTACCGCCGCCCCAGGGCCACGAACCGCACGGCCATGCCGCCGCCGGGGGCGAGGCGCAGCTCCATCACGTCGTTCCGCGTCACCTCGCGGCTCTCGATGACGATCTCGTACGGATTGCTCTCCCAGTCCGCGTTCGCCCCGTCGCGATAGATCTCGGCGCGATAGCGGCGGTTCGGATCCAGGAAGCTCAGCGGCGCGGACAGCACCCGGCCGTGCTCGTCGGTCACCGCGCCCAGGTACCAGTCCTCGGAGTTCCGGTCCTTGCGGGCGATGGTGACGAAGTCGCCGATCTCGCCGTTGACCACCTGGGTGTCTGCCCAGTCGACCGGCACGTCCTTGATGAACTGGAACGGCTCGGGGTTGGCCTCATAGTTCTCGATCAGGTCGGCCGCCATCTGGATGGGGCTGTAGATCACCACATACAGCGCCAGCTGCTTGGCCAGGGTGGACTCGATCCGGCTGCCAGGCTGCTGGCCGTTCAGGCGGAAGATGCCCGGCGTGTAGTCCATCGGTCCGGCCAGCAGGCGCGTGAACGCCAGGTTGGCCTCGTGCTCCGGCGGGTTCGGCGGCACGCCCCAGGCGGAGAACTCCATGCCGCGCGCGCCCTCGCGCGAGATGATGTTCGGATAGGTGCGCCTCAGGCCCGTGTCCTTGATCGGCTCGTGGGCGTTGATGGAGATGCCGTGGCGGGCCGCCGCCAGCGCCACGTTCAGGTGGTGCCGCGCCAGCGCCTGACCCTCGTGCCAGGCGTACTCGATCTCGCCGTTCGCGCCGCGCACCTTCGCTTGGCTGGCGTCGGCGACGTAGCCGGTCTTGATCGCGTCGATGCCCAGCCGCTCGTACAGGGCGAAGGCCTCGTCCATCTGGTCCTCGTAGTGGGAGGCGAAGCCGGACGTCTCGTTGTGCCCGATCAGGCGCACGCCGCGCTCGCGGGCGTAGGCGGCCAGACCCTCCAGGTCGTAGTCGGGATAGGGCTGGGTGAAGCTGAAGTCCTCGCCGTTGCCGAACCAGTCTCCGTCCCAGCCGACGTTCCAGCCCTCGACCAGCACCCCGCCGAAGCCGTGCTCGGCGGCGAAGTCGATGTACTCGCGCGTCCGCTCGGTGGTGGCGCCGTGGTTGGGCCCCGAGGCCCAGCTCCAGATGCCCAGGTGCATGCCCCACCAGATGCCGACGTACTTCTGCGGCCGCACCCAGCTGACGTCGCCCAGCGCGTTCGGCTCGTTCAGGTTCAGGATCAGGTTGGACATGATCAGACCGCCCGCGTCGTCGGAGATCTGCATCGTCCGCCACGGCGTCGGGAAGGGCGCGCGGCGCTCCACCTTGGCCAGCGTCTGGCCCGGCGTCAGCGCGGCGCGGAAGTGCCCGTCGCCCAGGCTCATCAGGTTCATGCCGGAATAGTCGACCAGCGCCGCCTCGTGGAACGAGATGTGCAGCCCGTCCTCGGTGCGGATCGTCATCGGCGTCTGCGCCGTGCCCACCTCGGTGATGGAGGTGCGGCGGTACAGGTATTCCTCCCGGTTCCATTCGAAGGCGGGAATCCACCAGGCGGTGGCCGGATCGACGACGTGGAACTCGGTCAGCTCGTCCTGGATCAGGACGTCGGTCAGCTGCGGCTGCTCCGGGAACTCGTAGCGGAAGCCCAGGCCGTCGTCATAGACCCGGAACACCACGTCGAAGCGCCGGCGCGGCTCCACCTGTTCGGTGAAGCTGACGCGAAGCTCGTTGTAGTGGTTGCGGATGAACCGCCGCTCGCCCCAGGGCTGCTCCCAGGTCTCGTCGAAGCTCCGCGCGGACTGGTCGGTCAGGCGGAAGTTGCGCTCCAGCTTGGGCGTGTTGACCAGGATGAAGCCCAGACGGCTTTCGTCGATGATGCGACGGCCAAGGCGGTCCACCGTGTAAAAGGGCCGCCCCTCCCCGTTGGTGGACAGCGTCACGCTCAGCGAGCCGTCGGGCGAGCTCACCGTCGCGCTGGGCGGCGGCGCGGGCGGCGTCTGGGCCAGCGCCATCGTGGGCGCGACGACCAGCAGCAGGGTCAGGAATAAGCGTCTCAGCATGGGCGCTCCTCGGGGTTCGGGCGAAACAGAAACAGCGTCGGGACCCGCTTGCAAATCCGCGGAATCCCTGCGACCTGTGACGGAAACTTTTGCGGCAAATTTTGCGCGGGTCGGCCGCGCCGCGCCGCGACGGGGGACCGGTGAGCCGCAAGACGCGCCTTGAGGACCTGGCCAAGCTGGCGGGCCTGTCGATCTCGACGGTGTCGCGCGCGCTGAACGACAGCCCCTCGATCAACCCCCAGACCAAGCAGCGGATCTGGCAGCTGGCGCGCGAGCACGACTACCCGTTCCGGCGCTACATGCCC
>JBKBUS010000284.1:0-3369 GCA_046290035.1 Brevundimonas sp. | reverse complement strand
CCGATGATCGCCTGCGCCTGCTGCGGCTATATCGTGAACCCCCGGCACATCCGCCTGACCTGCGCCGCCGCCCCCCCGACGGTCGGCGACGTCCTGCCCCGGGAAGAGGCGGCCTAACCGCCGCGCGTCGCGATCAGCGGAATGACGATCTCCTCCTCGTCGTCCAGGTGACGGTCGAGCAGGGGCGTCGCCGCGTCCAGGGCGTCCGCGAATCTGAGCAGGGCGTCCCGCGCCTCGGGAGATCGGGCGAGCACCGCCTGGTGATAAGCCAGCCCCTCGCCGTGCAGCGTCTCCAGCCGCTCGTGCACCACGTCGTGGTCGGCGTCGAGCAGCGCCAGACCCTCCGCCACGCGGGGCTCCATCGCCCTGAACTGCGGAAAATAGTGGCCGCTCTCGATCTTGTGGTGGTGATCCAGGTGCTGGAGGAAGCCGCCGAGCAGACCGATCAGCCGCGGGTGCGTGGCTGCGGCGTCGGCGGCCCCCGCGCGGACCGCTCCCGTCAGCCGCCCCATCTCCGCCTGCTGGGCGCGAAAGCCGTCGTGCATCTGCAGCCAGAAACGCGCGGTCGGGTGCAGGTCCGCTTGGCCCCAGGTGTCGCGCGGGCGCGCCGGCAGCAGGAAGCGCATCGTCTCGGGCAGCCCGGTACGGACCCCCAGCTTCAGCGGATCAGACAAGGCCGCGCGTCGCCGCGATGAAGCCGCCGCCCAGCACGCGGTCCGGATCGGCGGGGTCATAGAGGACGCAGGCCTGGCCCGGCGCCACGCCTTCCTCCCCCTCATTAGAGGCCACGATGGGCACGCCTTCCTGCATCGCCAGGCGCGCCGGCGACGGCTGACGGGTCGAGCGCACGCGCGCCAGCACGGCCCGGCCCGCCTCCGCAGCGGCGCCCAGCGAGGGCTCGTCCCCCAGCCAGTTGACCTCCTCCAGCGTCAGGGACGCCGTCAGCAGCGCCTCGCGCGGACCGACGACGACGCGCCGCGTCTCCGGCTCCAGCCGCACGACGAACAGGGGCTCGCCGACCGCGACGTTCAGCCCCCGCCGCTGGCCGATGGTGTAGTCCGTGATGCCCGCGTGGGTCCCCAGCACCCGGCCGTCCAGGTGCACGATCTCGCCCGCCTCGCGCCCCTGCGGCCGCAGCCGGTCGATCAGGGTGCGATAGTCGCCGCTCGGCACGAAACAGATGTCCTGGCTGTCCGGCTTGGCCGCCAGCTTCAGCCCCAGCTGCGCCGCCACCCCCCGCACCTGGGGCTTCTCCAGATCGGCCAGGGGGAAGCGCAGATAGTCCAGCTGAGCCGCCGTGGTGGCGAACAGGAAGTACGACTGGTCGCGCGCCGGATCGATCGCCTTCCTCAGCTGCGGCCGCCCGTCAGGGCCGACGGCGCGGCGCACGTAATGGCCGGTCGCCATGGCGTCCGCACCCAAATCGCGCGCGACGTCCAGCAGGTCGCGGAACTTCACGGTTTGATTGCAGCGGATGCAGGGGACCGGCGTCTGGCCCCTCAGATAGCTGTCCGCGAACTGGTCGATCACCGCGTCGCGGAAGCGGCTTTCGTAGTCCAGTACATAGTGGGGGATGCCTATGGCGTCCGCCGCCAGACGCGCGTCGTGGATGTCCTGCCCGGCGCAGCAGGCGCCCTTCTTCTTCAGCGCCGCCCCATGGTCGTAGAGCTGCAGCGTCACGCCGACGACGTCGTATCCGGCGCGCGCCAGCAGGGCCGCGACCACGGTGGAGTCCACGCCACCCGACATGGCCGCCACGACCCGGGCGCCCACCGGCAGCCCGACCGCCGCGCGCGCGGCCTCGACCGCCCCGTCCATGTCGGCGGGGGCGATGGCCGGAACCGGGCAGATGGGTTCGACGAGCGACATGGCCGCCATTTAGGCGCGAACGGCGCCGATTTCGAGGGCGGACGGCGAATTCAAAGCGGGCGAGCCCCTGTTGACCGTGTCACCTATAGGTGGCATGTAACTTCAAGGTTACAAGGAGTGTGGTGATGACTCATCGCAGTGATGGGGCCGGCTCGCCGGTGGCGACTTTCTGGCGGCGTTTGTCGCTGATGTTCATGGCGCTGGGAGGCATGGCTCTGGCCGTAGCCGTCGCCCTGAGATGGGGGGAGAGCCAGGATGGCGTCGTCGCGATCCTGGGATTCTGGACGCTCTGCGCAGGGGCGTTCATCGGGCTGCTGGGCGCCCTTATCTTCGCCTTGGCCAAGAGCGACAGACGCAACCCACCGCGCAGCCGGATGGATCAAGCTCACGAAGGTCGTCGAGAACGGCTGTTCCTGCTGCCTTTGTCCATGATCGTTCTTGTGGGAGTAGCGACCGTCGCCCTTGAGGAGACCTTGGCCAGTGGAGCTGCGCCCAACCTCATTCGTGCAGGCATGCTGCTGGTGTTGATCGTCGTCGCGCCCATCTCCTTGATGGGAACCGTCGGCGAGAGGCGCGATCCCGAGTTGCGACGGGTGCTGAACGACGAGTTCAGCCGACAGCTGAGGGCGAGGGCTTGGAGCGTCGGCTATCTCGTAGCGATGCTCGGCGGTGCGAGCCTTTATGCGCTGGCCCTGTTTGATCGAGACGCCGCCTGGCTCCTGAGCCCCCTGATCCTGGGGGCTGCGGCCGTCGCACCAGGCCTATGGTTCGCCTGCGCGGATCGCGCGGCTGAGGGCGATGACTGAGCCTCGCCTGATCGTGCGCCTGAAAAGCGCGCGCGTGGAGCGAGGCCTGACCCAGGCTGAACTCGCGAACCTGGTCGGCGTCTCCCGCAAAACCATCAACACGGTGGAGAATGGTGTCTTCACCCCTTCGACGCTACTCGCCCTGATGCTCGCCCGTGTCCTGGATCTGAGGGTGGAGGACCTGTTCGGTCTTTCCGATGAGGCTCACCCGTAGTTGAAGCTGATCGAGATGCGCTCTGATTTCGCCGCGTTGGGCGGCACCTCGTGGCGCAGCCAGCTCTCCCACATCAGCACGGTGCCGGGCTGCGGCGTCAGATAGACGAAGGGCTGTTCGGGGATCGGCGCTTCGGGCCGCACGCTCGGGCGCGCCATCATCATGGCCAGACGCGGATCCTCCAGCTTCAGCGCCGAGGCGCCCGGCGGGGTCTCCACATAGACGGTGCCGGACAGGATCGAGTGCGGGTGGATATGGCCGCTGTGGCCGGCGCCGGGCTTCAGGATGTTGACCCAGAGATTGTCCAGCCGGGGCTTTCGCGCCAGATCGAAGTTCAGGGCGCGGGCGTAAGTCGCCGCATGCCGGTCCAGCCGCCGCTTCAGCTCGGCGAACTCCGGAAAGCGCCGGGGCAGGTCGGTCAGGGAGCCGTAGGAGGTGTATCCGCGATAGCCGTGCGCCTTGCACCAGGCGCGGCCGGCC
>JBKBUS010000283.1:0-3373 GCA_046290035.1 Brevundimonas sp. | reverse complement strand
TCAGCTTTCAGCAGGTTCAGAAGTACGAGACCGGGGTGAACCGGGTTTCCGCCTCGCGCCTGCATCAGATCGCCCTGGTTCTGGGCGCGTCCGTCGCCGACTTCTTCCCCGAGGGCGGCGAGATCAGGCTTGCGCCGCAACCGAGGCTGCTGGAGTCGCCGGAGGGCCGCAGACTCGCCGTGGCCTTCCCGAACATTCCGTCCGTCGCGGCGCGCCGCGCGCTGGCCCGGATCGCCGAGGCGCTGGTTCCGAGCTGACTTGCGGGCGGAGCGCGCGCTGATGCGCGGACTGGTGATCGACACCGCGCTGGGGGCGCTCAGCGTCGCCGCGTTCGATGGCGAGACGACCCTCGCCGGTCGTCGCGAGCTGATGTCGAAGGGTCATCAGGAGCGGCTCGGCGGTCTGGTCCGCGCCGTCGTGGCGGAATCGGGCGGGTTCGACGCCCTGGAGCGGATCGCCGTGACCGTCGGACCGGGCTCCTTCACCGGCCTCAGGGTCGGGCTCGCCTTTGCGCTGGGGCTCGGCGCGGCGCTGCAACGACCGGTGGTCGGCGTCACGACCCTGGAGGCGCTGGCCGCCTCGATCGACGCGGCGGGCCCGATGCTCGCCGCCGTCGATGCGCGGCGGGGCGAGGTCTACGCCCAGGCCTTCCAGGACGGCTGCCCGCTTGAGCACCCCGCCGCCCTGCGGCTCGACGATCTTCCCGAGCCCTCGCGCATGTTCGCACCATGCCGGCTGGTCGGATCCGGCGCGCCGCTGTTGGCCGACGCCTTTCCGGGCGCCGAGGCGCTGGATCTGCCCGCACCCACGCTTGACGGCCTGGTCGGCGAGGCGATCGCCGCCGCGCGGCCGGCGCGGCCGCTCTATCTGCGTGCGCCCGACGCCGCCGTCCCCACCCGGCGCCCCGGTCAAACGCGTCCGGGGCGCGAGGGGGGGCCGTGACGGAGCTCGCCGCCGCCCTCGCCCGCCTGCACGCCCGCGCCTTCCACGATCCGTGGCCCGAGAGGGCCTTCGCCCAGTTGCTCGCTCAGCCGACCACGCGGCTGCACGCCGAGCCGCACGGCTTCATCCTGACCCGGCTGATGCTGGACGAGGCGGAGATCCTGACGTTGGCGGTCGATCCGGACCGCCGCCGCGCCGGGATCGGCCGCGCCCTGGTTGAAACGGCGGCGGAAGATTTGGCGTCGGAGGGGGCGACGCGCCTGTTCCTCGAAGTCGCCGTCGACAACGCGGCGGCGCGTGCGCTCTACGCCGCGACGGGGTTCGCCGAGGCGGGGGTTCGGCGCGGCTACTACGCTCGCGCGGGCGGCGCGGTGGACGCGCTGGTCCTGTCGCGCGAACTCAAGCTTCCCTGACAGGCGAACAGCGCCTATTTTCCGGGCCATGGATCGGATCGAGAAACTTTGCGTCGAGCGCGGCATGCGCATGACCGAACAGCGGCGCGTGATCGCGCGCGTCCTGTCACGGGCTGAGGACCACCCGGACGTCGAGGAATTGTACCGGCGCGCCTCGGCGATCGACCCGCACATCTCGATCGCCACCGTGTATCGCACCGTGCGTCTGTTCGAAGAGGCGGGCGTGGTGGAGAAGCACGACTTCGGCGACGGGCGCAGCCGCTACGAAGAGGCCGGCGACGATCACCACGACCACCTGATCGACACCAAGACGGGTGATGTCATTGAGTTCTTCGACGCCGAGATCGAGCGGCTGAAGTCCGAGATCGCCCAGCGGCTCGGCTTCGAGCTGGTCGGCCATAAGCTGGAGCTTTACGGCAAGCCGATTCCGGGCGCGTCGCCCGAGGATCGCGAGGGCCTGGTGTTCAAGCGTCATCGCCCCGGCGATCAGGCCGCGTCCTGACGCCTCTCCGCCGCCGAAATCTTCGGCTATCGGGCACATGCGATGGCGCGCGCGCCGTCGAGCGCCTATGAGACCCCTCATGACCGACACCGCCCCGGCGGCCGAGGCGAAGGGCGCGACCAAGCGCCTGTTCATCAAGACCTACGGCTGTCAGATGAACGTCTACGATTCCGAGCGCATGGCCGACGTCCTGCGCCCGCTCGGCTATGCGCCGACCGATGATGTCGAGGCCGCGGACTTCGTCATCCTGAACACCTGCCACATCCGCGAGAAGGCGGCCGAGAAGGTCTATTCCGAACTCGGCAAGCTCCGGATGCTGAAGGAGGAGAAGGCGGGCGCCCTGACCATCGCCGTCGCCGGCTGCGTCGCCCAGGCCGAGGGCGAGGAGATCATGCGCCGCCAGCCGGCGGTGGATTTGGTGGTCGGACCCCAAGCCTATCATCAACTACCCGAGCTGCTGACCCGGACGGCGCGGGCGCGCGGCGAGCGGATCGGCGCCGACTTCGCGCCGGATGAGAAGTTCGACGCCCTGCCCGTGGCGCGCGGCGTGGACGGCGTCACCGCCTTCCTGACCGTGCAGGAGGGCTGCGACAAGTTCTGCACCTTCTGCGTGGTGCCCTATACGCGCGGCGCGGAGTGGTCGCGCCCGGTGGCGGCGGTCCTGGACGAGGCGCGCGCCCTGGCCGATCGCGGCGTGCGCGAGGTCACGCTGCTGGGTCAGAACGTCAACGCCTATGATGGCGAAGCTCCGGACGGATCGCCGTCGTCGCTGGCGCGGCTGGCCCATGCGCTGGCCGAGATTCCGGGGCTGGATCGCATCCGCTACACCACCAGCCACCCGAACGACTTCACCGACGAACTGATCGCGGCGCATCGCGACCTGCCGCAGCTGATGCCCTATCTGCACCTGCCGGTTCAGTCGGGCTCGGACCGCATCCTGCGCCTGATGAACAGGAAGCACGGCCGGGCGAAATATCTGGACCTCGTCACCCGCATCCGGGAGGCGCGGCCGGACATGGCGATGTCCGGCGACTTCATCGTCGGCTTCCCCGGCGAGACGGATCGGGACTTCGAAGACACGCTCGATCTGGTGCGTCAGGTCAAATACGCCTCGGCCTTCTCCTTCATGTATTCGCCGCGTCCGGGCACGCCCGCCGCGACCATGGCCGCGCATGTGCCCGACGAGGTGTCCCGCGCACGCCTGCATGCGCTTCAGGCCCTGCTGGTCGAGCAGCAGGTCGCCTTCAACGGGGCCCAGGCCGGCCGCACGCTGCCCGTGCTGTTCGAGAAGAAGGGGCGGCATGACCGCCAGGCGATCGGGCGCTCTCCCTACCTCCAGTCCGTGCACGTGGAGGACGCCGACCACCTGATCGGCCGCATCGTCGAGGTCGAGATCATGACGGGTCAGCAGAACAGCCTGACCGGGCGGCTCCCCGCCGCCGCCGGAGGCGCGACCGCGCCCCTCAAGCAGCGAGCGACCGCGTCGCGAGCGGTAGGGGCGACCCCGGCATAATGG
>JBKBUS010000282.1:1959-3414 GCA_046290035.1 Brevundimonas sp. | reverse complement strand
CGTAGTCCAGCGGCGGGATGTCCCGGGTCTCCTTGGGCGAAAGGCCCTTGAGCCAGGCCTTGCGGGCATGGACGATGAAGGTGGTCACGCCCGCGGCGGCGCAGGCGTCCACCAGCGCGTAAAGGCTTTCCTCCGGCTCCTGGTCATCCACGCCGATCCGGCACTTGACCGTGGCCGGAACCGTCGCGGCGGCGCGGATCGCGGCCATGCAGTCCGCCACCAGTTCCGGCTCGCGCATGAGGCAGGCGCCGAAGCGGCCGGACTGCACCCGGTCCGAGGGGCATCCCACGTTCAGATTGATCTCGTCATAGCCCAGGTCCGCGCCGATCCGGCCGGCCTCGGCCAATTCCGACGGGTCCGAGCCGCCCAGCTGCAGGGCGACCGGGTGTTCGACCGCGTCGAAGCCGAGCAGGCGCGATCGGTCGCCGTGGATGACGGCCGGCGCCGTGACCATCTCGCTGTAGAGCAGCGCCCGCTTGGTGAGGGCGCGGTGGAAGGCCCGACAGTGGCGGTCGGTCCAGTCCATCATCGGCGCGACGGAGAAGCGATGGCTGTCGGCGTAGGCGCTCATGGGCCGCCCGCTCTACGCCGGAACGCGACGGCCGTCACCTTTCGGCGACGGCCGCCCGTGGGCTCAGCTCTCGCTGGGCCGCATGGCGCGATCCGCCGGGACGCCCTCGGTGGCCGGACGCTGGGCCCCGGCCTGTTCGCCCGGCTTCATGAACTTGACGAGCACCCGCTGGCCGATCAGCAGCGGCGCGTCGTCGGCGGTGACCACCACCTCCACGACCCGCTCGTCGGAGCGCTGGCTGGGATCGTCCGAAGCGAGCTTGCGGGCGCCGAACACGGCGGCGCGGCGAAGAACCCGGCCGACGAAGACCTGGCTGGGGTCGCCCTCGGGCGAGATCTCGACCTGCTGGCCGACGGTGACGTTCGGAATGTCGCTCTCGACGATCTCGGCGCGCACGATCCTCGGCGCCTCCGGCTCCAGATCGAACATGGTGGAGACCTGCAAGGTCGAGGCCCCCGCGCCGGGGTTGGCGTAGCGGCGCACGATCCGGCCGTCCATCGGCGCCCGGATGACCGTCAGCTCCTGGTTGAACTCCGCTTCGTTCAGGCGCGCCCGGGCGGTCTGAACGGCGGCGCGCTGGGCCTGCAGGCGGGCTTCGGCGGCGGCGATGTCGTCGCGGGCCTGGTCCATGCGCTGGGCCGCGACGAAGTTGGACGAGACCAGCTGAGCGAGGCGATCGTGCTCACGGCGCGCAGTGCGCAGGTCGACCTGGATCTGAGCGAGCTGGCTCTCGGCCTGGGCGACCTCGGCGCGGGCGCGCTGGACGGCCAGGCGCGGCTCGTCGTCCTCCTGGCGCGCCAGGATCTTGCCGGGGACGGCGGGGTGGCCCCGCAGGCGCAGCAACACCCCCACGACCCCCCCCCCACGGGCCGGGGCCAGTCTGA
>JBKBUS010000282.1:0-1949 GCA_046290035.1 Brevundimonas sp. | reverse complement strand
GGGGGGGGGGGGGCGGGCCGGCCGGGCGGGGCTCGTCGCCCGGGGGGCGCGCCTGTTGGGGCCGGGCGACCACGGCGTCGCCCTCCTGCACCAGAACCTCGCGAACGACGCCGCCGCGACGGGCGGCGACCTGGATGATCCCGCCCTCGACGTCCACCTTGCCGTTGGCCACCGCGGCGTAGGGGCTGGTGACCGTGGCGGCGGCCTCCTCGACGGCCTTCTTCTTGGCGGCCCCTTGCGAGGACACGAAGCTGAAGCCGGCGACGGCCACGATGATCAGCAGCAGGCCGATCCAGAGCCACTTGTTCTTCAGGAAGCCGGGCATGATGCGAGAGTCCTAGGTGTTCTTGTTGTGCGTTCAGTGGGACGAGGCGAGCGTCGCCTCGGGGTCGGGGGTGCGGCGCGTGTCGTCGATGATGCGGCCGTCCTCGATGTGAATGATGCGGTCGGCCCAGGCCTCCAGGCGAGGGTCGTGGGTCACGCAGACCACCGCCGCCCCGTGCTCGGTCGCGGCGCGGCGCAACAGGCGGATCACGACCTGGCCGTTCTCGCCGTCGAGCGCGGAGGTCGGCTCGTCGGCGAACAGGATCTTGGGGTCCTTCGCCAGCGCGCGCGCGATGGCCACGCGCTGCTTCTCGCCGCCCGACAGGGCGGTCGGCCGCTGATGCAGGCGCGGCTTGAGCCCGACCTCCTCCCGGGCCAGGGCCGCGCGCTTCTTGGCCTGTTCGGGCGTCAGCCCCTGGAACTTCAGCACCGTCTCGACCTGCTGCAGCGCGGTCAGGGCGGGGAACAGGTTGAAGCCCTGGAAGATGAAGCCGCAGTTGTCGAGGCGGAACTTGTCGATCCGCCCGGGGGACAGCTTCCACAGGTCGGGCACGCCCAGGGTCGCGACCTTGCCCTCCTCGGGCTTGAGCAGGCCGGACAGGGCGGCGATCAGGGTCGACTTGCCCGAACCCGACGGCCCCATGACCATCGTCAGGTCGCCGTGCTTGGCGTCGAAGTCCACGCCCTTCAGCACCTCGATGAAGCCCTTGCCGGACTTGAAGCGCTTGACCAGACCCTTGGCCTCGATGGCGGCGTCGCCGTGCTTTCCATGCGCCTTGGTGATCATCGCAGCAGGTCCGCCGGTTGGCTGTTCTTGAGCACGCCGAGCGACAGGAAGCCCGACATCATGGAGATGAAGACCAGGCCGCCGCCGACGATGAGCAGAAGCAGCGGCGGCAGGGAGATGATCACCGCGTTCGCCGAGGCGAGCAGCGACACCAGCCACGTCAGCAGGATGGCCGCCGCGACGCCGACCAGGCCGACCCAGAAGCTCAGCTCCATCACGATCCGGCGCAGCGACCCCATGGAGACGCCCAGCGCCCTGAGCGAGGCGAACTCCTTGATGTTGGCCATGATGGCGCCGCGCAGCGTCTGCCAGGTGATGGCCACGCCGATGATGGTGCCGAGCACGACGCAGCCGCCGATGATGATGACCAGGATCCCCTCCTCAAACATGGCCATCTGGTTCGCGTCGGCCAGCTCCTGACGGGTCCAGGCCTTCCACTGGCCGTTGCCCATGGCGTTGAGCTGGGCGGCCACGATCTCGGCGCGCGCCGGATCCTCGATCTTGACCATCAGCGGGCCGACGCGGGTGCCGGTGTCGGCCTGTCCGAGCATGCGAAGGGTGTCGCGGCTCATCACGATGGTCGACTGCATCATGTTGGGATAGCCGCGCGTGATCGCGGCGACGGTCACGGTCTGACCGTTGTAGAGCGCCTTGTCGCCGAGCTTGACGCCCAGCGGCTTCAGGGCCGTTTCATCGACGGCCACGGTGTAGGGCTGGCGAAGGGCGTCGACCAGTTCCTGGGAATAGTCGGTCGGGATCGTCACCGCGCCGGGCGTGGTGTCGATGATGCGGGTCTGGACGACCTGCAACCGCGCCGCCCCCTGGCGCGCGCGCTCCG
>JBKBUS010000281.1:1901-3448 GCA_046290035.1 Brevundimonas sp. | reverse complement strand
GGTCGCGGAACCCTCGACCGCGGCGGCCCCGGCGACGCCGATCGGTGCGCCCTCCACCGAAGCGGCCGTCGAGGATCCGCCGAATCCTGCGACATCGCCCGCGGAACTGACCCGGCCGCAACCCCCGGCGGCGAGTCCCGCCGGCGTCGCGCCCGCCCCGGCCGCGCCGCGTGCCGATCCGCCGGTCGCCGCACAGCAACCGATCGTCGTCCCGCAGACGCCGCCGCAGCCGGAAGCGGCGCCTCCGCTGATCGTGGTGGAGCCGCCCGCCGGGCCGCCGCCGACTCCGGCGGAGGCGCCGCCTTCGGATCCGGACGCGCCCATCGCGACGCGGCCGACGCCGCTCGGCTGAGCTAGTCGGCGGCGCGGTAGGGCAGGTAGCCCCGCTCGACCAGCCGGCGAAGGCCCTCATAGGCCTCGGTCAGCTCATCATAGGCGAGACGCAGCTCCTGCAGCCGCCGCGCCTCGTCCGGGCGGATCGTATGGCCCGTCTCGGTCATGCGCAGCGCCTCGGCGATCCAGCGGGCGCGGGCGGTGGCGGCGGCGACCGCCAGCTTCTGGAACGCCTCCGGGTCGGCATGCCGCACGCCCAGGCCCATGACCTGGGGGATCACCTCGCGGTTCGACAGGAAGGCGGTGTAGTCGATCTGCTCCAGCTGGCCGCGCAGGCGCCGCTGCTCGTGCGGATCGAGATCCGTGGGCTCGAAATGGTCGCGACTGCGACGATAGCTGGACGTCACGCTGGTCGACATCACGCAACCCCATGGAACGGTCGGGGTTGAGGGTGAGCTCAGCCGGTTAACGGGCCCTTGCTTCGCCCAGCCGCGCGCGCACGGCGTCGAAGGTCCCCACGACCCGCTCCGGCGGCGCGCGGTCGATCAGGCTGACGCCGACGATGGCCAAGAGGCTTAACAGGAAGCCGGGCACGATTTCATAGACCACCGAGCTCAGCGCCTCGCCGTTCGGTCCGAGCGGCGCGTAGATCCAGACCAGGACGGTCGCTGCGCCCGCCAGCATCCCCGCCAGCGCGCCGTTGCGGGTCATCCGCCGCCAGGTCAGCGCCAGGATCATCAGCGGCCCGAACGCGGCGCCGAAGCCGGCCCAGGCGTTGGCGACGAGGCCGAGCACATTGCTCTCGGGGTCCCAGGCCAAGGCGAGGGCGGCCAGCGCGACCAGCAGCACCGCCACACGGCCGACGGCGACCAGCTCCTTCTGGCTGGCCTGTTTGCGGATGAACAGGGCGTAGGCGTCCTCTACCAGCGAGCTGGACGACACCAGGAGCTGGGACGAGATGGTGCTCATGATCGCCGCCAGGATCGCCGCGAACAGGAAGCCGGTGACCAGCGGATCGAACAGCACGTCGGACAGCAGGATGAAGATCGTCTCGGGGTCCGACACCTCCAGCCCGTTGGCGGCGGCGTAGGCCACGCCGGTCAGCCCCACGGCCATGGCGCCGACCAGGGTCACGGCCATCCAGCCCATGCCGATCGCGGTCGCCGTGGGCACGTCGCGCACGGAGCGGATGGCCATGAAGCGCACCAGGATGT
>JBKBUS010000281.1:0-1891 GCA_046290035.1 Brevundimonas sp. | reverse complement strand
GTCCGAAGTAGCCCAGGCCCCAGGCGAGCAGCGAGATCAGCCCGAGGAAGGAGGCGTCCCGGAACAGGTTCAGCATCTCCGGGTCCTTGGCGATCAGGGCCGCCTCCACGCCTGCCGTGCCGCCTGAGCTGGTGATCGCCGCGATGGGGATGATGATCAGGGCCAGGAACATGATCGCGCCCTGGACGAAGTCGGTCAGGCTGACCGCCAGGAAGCCGCCGAACACGACGTAGGCCAGCACCGCCCCCGCCGTGACCCAAAGGCCCCAGGCGTAGTCGACGCCGAAGGCGCTGTCGAAGAGCTTGCCGCCCGCCACCAGCCCGGCGGAGGTGTAGAGGGTGAAGAACACCACGATCACCAGCGCCGACAGCACGCGCAGCAGGCGCGAGCGGTCGCCGAACCGCTTCTCCAGAAAGTCGGGGATGGTGATGGCGTCGTCCGCCATCTCGGTGTGCAGCCGCAGGCGCGGAGCGACGACGAGGTAGTTGGCCAGCGCGCCGAAGAACAGGCCGACCGCGATCCACCCGGCCGACAGGCCCGAGGCGAAGGCCGCGCCGGGCAGGCCCAGCATGATCCAGCCGCTCATGTCCGAGGCGCCGGCCGACAGGGCCGTGACGGCCGGTCCGATCTTGCGTCCCCCCAGCATGTAGCCCGACACGTCGCCGGTGGAGGCGCGCCAGGCATAGACGCCGATGCCCAGCATCAGGGCGAAGTAGATCGAGAGCGAGATGAGAACGCCGGTGTCCATGGGGCAAGGGGTAGCAAGCCCGACCCGGCCCGACCACCCCGGGCGGCCGCCCCGGGTTGGCCCCTCCTCGCCGATGGGCCATAGGAGGCGCCGATGACGGAGGAAGCGATGGGCGCGTTCAGAACGCCGACGCGACAGGATTGGGAAGCCGCGGCCAAGAAGGCTCTGAAGGACAGGCCGCTGGAAGGTCTGACTCGGATCGACCGAGATGGGCTGGCGGTCCGTCCGCTCTATGCTGAAGACGACCGAGTGGCGCCGGTCTCGGCGCCGCGCGCTTTCGACGCCGACGGCCGCGCCTGGGACCTGCGGACCCTGGTCGAGAGCGACAGCCCGGCCGCAGCCAACGAGATCGCCCTGACCGACCTGAACGGGGGCGCGGCCTCGGCGGTCTTGAGGGGCGCGATCCTGGCCGACCCCGATCCGCTGTCGGAGGCGCTGAAGGATGTGGCGCTAGAGCTGGCGGCGGTGGGGCTGGACGCCGGGATCGACGGTCCCGACGCGGCGAACGCGCTGGCCGTCGCGGCCAAGGGGGCGCCGCGCGCGAAGCTGATGTTCCACATGGACCCGCTGTCGGCCTTCGCCGAGGGCGGGGGCGCGCCCCGCCCGATCCCGGAGCACCTGACTCTGGCGGCCAACACCGCGGCGCGCCACGCGGGCGCCTATCCGGAGGCGAGCTTCTTCCTGGCGTCGGGCCGCGTCGCCCACCAGGCGGGCGGAACGGCGGCGCAGGAGCTGGGCTTCGCCGCCGCCTCGGCCCTCGCGTGTCTGAAGGCGGGCGTGGAGGCCGGCCTCGGCGTCGAGCGCGCCGCCCGTGGAACCTGGCTCGGCGTCGCGGTGGACGCGGAGTACTTCGACGCTCTGGCCAAGGTCCGGGCGCTGCGCCTGATCTGGGCGGGGCTGATGAAGCCGCTGGGCCTCGACGTCCCGGCCAAGATCGAGGCGCGCTCGTCGCGGCGCATGCTGAGCCGACGGGACCCCTGGCCGAACCTGCTCAGGCTGACGGCGGCGGGCTTCGCCGGGGCCGTGGGCGGGGCCGAGGCGGTGGTGCTGGACGGCTTCACCCGCGCGGGGGGCCTGCCCGACGCCTTCGCCCGTCGACAGGCGCGGAACACCCAGCTGGTGCTGATGGAGGAGGCGCATCTG
>JBKBUS010000280.1:0-3461 GCA_046290035.1 Brevundimonas sp. | reverse complement strand
GCGGCGGCGACGTCCGGCGCGTCGGGCCGCAGGCTGATCAGCTGCACGTCGAACGGCGCGACCGCGTCCGGCCAGATGATGCCCGAGGCGTCGTGGCTGGCTTCGATGATGGCGCCCAGCAGGCGTGAGACGCCCACGCCGTAGCTGCCCATGTGAACCTCGGCGTCGGTCCCGTCGGGGCCCGCGACCTTCGCCTTCATCGGCGCGGAGTATTTGGTGCCGAAATAGAAGATGTGCCCCACCTCGATGCCGCGCGCGGTCAGGCGGTCGGCCTCGGCGGTCTGGCCCTCGAAGGCGGAGGCGTCGTGCATCTCCTCGGTCGCCGCGTATAGCGAGGTTCTCTCATCAACGATTGACTGAAGGTCGTTCCAGTCGACGTCGGCGCCCGGCGCGGGCATCTCGACCAGCTTGCGGTCGCAGAACACCTGGCTCTCGCCGGTGTCGGCCAGGACGATGAACTCGTGGCTCAGGTCTCCGCCGATCGGGCCGGTGTCGGCGCGCATGGGCACGGCCTTCAGCCCCATGCGGGCGAAGGTGTTCAGATAGGCCACGAACATGCGATTGTAGGCCTTGCGCGCGCCCGCCTCATCGACATCGAACGAATAGGCGTCCTTCATCAGGAACTCGCGCCCGCGCATCACGCCGAAGCGGGGGCGGCGCTCGTCGCGGAACTTCCACTGGATGTGGAACAGGTTCAACGGCAGCTGCTTGTAGCTCTTCACATAGGCCCGGAAGATGTCGGTGATCATCTCCTCGTTGGTGGGGCCGTAGAGCAGCTCGCGCTCGTGCCGGTCGGTGATGCGCAGCATCTCCGGGCCGTAGGCGTCGTAGCGGCCCGACTCGCGCCACAGGTCGGCGAGCTGCAGGGTGGGCATCAGCAGCTCGACGGCGCCCGCCCTCACCTGTTCCTCGCGCACGATCCGCTCGATCTTCTTCAGCACCCGCAAGCCCAGCGGCAGCCAGGCGTAGATGCCGGCCGCCTCCTGGCGGATCAGGCCCGCGCGCAGCATCAGCTGGTGCGAGACGATCTGGGCGTCCGAGGGCGCCTCTTTGAGCGTGGGCAGGAAATAGCGCGACAGGCGCATGCGGTCTCTCGGGCAGGCGGGGAAATGGGCCGCCAGCTTTAGCCGGGACGGCGGGGCGAAAGCTAGGCCGAGTTGCGCCTTCCCCCTCGTGAGGGGGACGGACGAGGCGTCACCCCACGTTCGGCAGCGGGATCAGGCCGGTCGCCAGGATGACCATGATCAGCACCCAGACGAGGGCCGAGACCCACGTCGTGGTCAGGAACTTCTTCTTCAGCTGCGGATCGGCCGGCGCGCCCCATTGGGCGCCGTCGGTCGGCTTCTCCCGGTCCTTCTGATCCATGCCGAGCGGCAGGACCGCGAACAGCACCACCCACCAGACGACCAGGTAGATCGCCGTCGCCGTGAACCATCCGACCGGCATCAGTGCGCGCCCTCCTTCGGCGTCTGCATGAGCTCCACCAGCACCCCGCCCATGTCCCGGGGATGCAGGAACAGGATGGGCGTGCCGTGCGCCCCGATCCTCGGCTCGCCGGTCCCCAGGATCGTCGCGCCCTTCGCCCGAAGGGCGTCGCGGGCGACGAGGATGTCCTCGACCTCGAAGCACACGTGGTGCTGGCCGCCCTTGGGATTCTTGGCCAGGAAGCCGTGGACGGGACTGTCGTCGCCCAGCGGCTCGATCAGCTCGATCTGGCTGTTCGGCAGGTCGATGAAACAGACCCGCACCCCCTGCGCCGGCAGGTCGAACGGCTCCCCCGCGCGCGTGGCGCCCAGCAGGTCGCGGTACATCGCCGCCGAGGCCTCGATGGAAGGCGTGGCGACGCCGACGTGGTTCAGTCTTCCGATCATGGCCCGGGCCTAGCGCGGCCGGAGGCGGCTGTCGATGCGGCGCTCAATCCACGTCGCAGCCGGCGCCGAACCCCGGCGCGCGCAGCGCCAGCAGCATGGAGGCGCGCGCCCGCGGCGTGATCTCGCCCGCCGCCTCCAGCACGCAGCCCACGACGGTGTTGGAGTTCGGCGCCATCAGCCCATAGGCGACCTCGGTCGTCTCGAGCCGCTGGATCGCGGCGTCGAGGCGCTCGGCCACCTCACGAACGTCGCCGGGCGAGGTGGCCACCAGCGTCATCTCGTGCAGCGCCTGTCCCGAGCTGGGGAAGTCGTAGGCGCCGTAGTCGTAGGGCCTGGCCTCCGCCCGCAGCAGGTTCGGGCGGTCGATGCGGTGACGCAGCTTGCCGGCGGTGCTGGCCGAATAGGCCACCGCCCCGCCCGTCTCCGGCACCACCAGGATGTAGGCGTGGCGAGGAAACAGCAGATAGTGGGCCAGAAACTTGGTGACGTGGACGAACGGCGGGCCGTCCGGTCCCAGCGCATGAGCCCCGACGTAGACGCCCGGCGGCACGGTGCGCGCGTCGATGCGGCCGAACCGCTGCAGGATGTGGTCGGCCATGGCGTGGTCCAGCAGGAACTCGCCGTCCTCGGCCTCGGCGGCCAGATAGGTCCGGATTCGTTCGGCGCTCGGGCGCGGGCCGAGCTCAGGATAGATGTCGGCGAAGGCCTCGGCGCTCACGCGCTCGCCGTCCAGGGGGCTGTGCCACAGCGCCTTCAGTTCATGCGCCATGCGTCCGGCGGGATCGTCGCCCCGGAAGGTGGACAGGCTGAGCGCCAGGTTGACCAGGGCGAACAGCAGGACGAGCCCGGCGCTGCCCTCAGCCGCGATGACCGCGAGACGGCGCCACCCCGTCCAGGGATGCTTGGCGTGACGGACGCGATGGAGAAGGCGGCCGAGCCGCTCGCGCCCGGCCATGACCTACAGCCTAAGCACGATGGTCTCGACGATCGGGCGGCGGTCCCAGATGCGCTGGCTGGCCTTCTTCAGCGCGCGGGCGACGGCCTGTTCGATGACCAGCTCGTCCTCCAGCGCCTCGCCCTTGAGATTGCGGACCGCCTGTTCCACGCGCTCGGCCAGTTCATCGAGCGCGTCGCCGAGCGGGCTCTCGTCATCGCCGGGCAGGCCGATGCCGCGCACGTCGATGTCCGACACGATCTTGCCGCGCCGGTCCATCGCGAAGCTGACCACCAGCACCCCGTTGGTCGAGGCGTGGCGCCGCTCGCGGATCGCCTCGCCTTCCTCGGTCACCAGGCGGCCGCCGTCGACGTAGAGCCGCCCGGCCGGAACCTCGTCGATGATCGTCGCCTTGCCGGGCCACAGGCGCACCATGTCGCCGTTGCGCGGCGCGACCGTCTCGGGCACGCCCAGGTCCCCGGCCAGGTTGGCGTGCTCCACCAGGAAGCGGCGCACCCCGTGGGTCGGCACCGCGATGCGCGGCCGGATCCAGCGGTACATCTCGCGCAGCTCCTCGCGGCACGGGTGGCCCGAGACGTGAATGCCCGGGTGGTCCTTCTCGGTGTAGATGCGCACCCCGCGATCCGACAGCCGGT
>JBKBUS010000279.1:0-3466 GCA_046290035.1 Brevundimonas sp. | reverse complement strand
CGGTCCCGACTCCGGCGCGCCCGGCCGCCGCGGATCCGGTGGGCGACGCCATCGTGCGCACGGACCGCGGCGAAGCGCCGGCCCCGGCGACCGGAACCGCGGCGGTGCAGATCGGCGCCTTCGGCAGCCCCGAGATCGCCGACCGCGAGTACGCCGCCGTCGCCGCCCGCTTCGGCCAGTTCGCCTCGGGCGCCGGCAAGCGGGTGCAGGAGGTGACCGGCTCGAACGGCCAGACCGTCTATCGCACCCAGTTCACCGGCCTGAGCCGCGAACGGGCGGACGCCTTCTGCGCGGCGCTGAGGGCGGCCGGGCGCGACTGTCTGGTGCGCTGACGGGCGTGGGCGTCTCGGCGGCGATCTATGGCTGCGAAGGGCCGGTTCTGACGGCGGCGGAGCGCGCCTTCTTCGCCGAGGCCCGGCCCTGGGGCTTCATCCTGTTCCGCCGCAACGTGGAGAGCCCGGAACAGGTGCTGCGCCTGACCGAGGCCCTGCGGGACGCGGTGGGCCGGCCCGCGCCGGTTCTGGTCGATCAGGAGGGCGGACGGGTGCAGCGGCTGGGCCCGCCGCACTGGCCCAAGTACCCGCCGGGCGAGGCCTATCTGAAGGCGGCGAACGATCCCTACACGGCGCGGGAGCTGGCCCGGCTGGGCGGCCGGCTGATGGCGCATGATCTGAAGGCCGTGGGCATCGACATCGACTGCGCCCCGGTGCTGGACACGCCCACGCCGGGCGCCCACGACATCATCGGCGACCGGGCCTATGCGCGGGACCCGGCGACCGTGGCTCAGCTGGGACGGGCCGTCGCCGAGGGGCTTATGGCGGGCGGGGTGCTGCCGGTCATCAAGCACATGCCGGGGCACGGTCGGGCCTTCGCCGACAGCCACAAGGAGCTGCCGACGGTCGAGGCGAGCCTGGAAGAGCTGGAGGCATGGGACTTCGCGCCGTTCAGGGCGCTGTCGGACATGCCGATCGGCATGACGGCGCACATCGTCTTCACCGCCGTGGACCGGAAACGGCCGGCGACGCAATCCAGGAAGGCGATCCGCCTGATCCGCGAGCATCTGGGGTTCGGCGGCCTGCTGCTGTCCGACGACCTGTGCATGAACGCCCTGTCGGGCACGCTGACCGAACGGGCGGAGAAGTCCCTGAAGGCCGGCTGCGACCTGGTGATCCACTGGACCGGCGACCTGAAGGAGATGGGCGAGGTCGCCGAAGGGGTCGGCAAGCTGAAGGGCGGGGCCGCCCGTCGCGCGGAGGCGGCGCTGGCGCGGATCGTGCGCGCGCCGGAGCCGCTGGACGTGGACGAGGCGCGGGCGCGATTCGACGCCTTCCTGTCCGGACGGCTGACGGCGGCGAAGGGCCCGGACGTCGGGGAGGCCCAGGCGTGAGCGAGGGCTTCCAGCCGAGCCTGGACTTCTCCGCCGTCCAGGAGATCGAGGCGGACGAGGCGTTCGTCGTGGACCTGGAGGGCTATGAGGGGCCTCTGCACGTGCTGCTGGCGCTGGCCCGGACGCAGAAGGTGGATCTGCTGAAGCTGTCGATCACGCGGCTGGCGGAGCAGTACCTGGCCTTCGTGCACGAGGCGCGGCGCCGGAACTTCGCCCTGGCGGCGGATTATCTGGTGATGGCGTCCTGGCTGGCGTTCCTGAAGTCGCGGCTGCTGCTGCCGCGCACCGAGAAGGGCAAGGCCGAGGAGCCGGACGCGCAGGAGATGGCGGCGGCGCTGGCCTTCCGGCTGCGGAAGCTGGAGGCCATGCGGAAGGCGGCGGACCTCCTGCTGGAGCGGCCGCAGCTGAAGCGCGACGTGTTCACGCGGGGCGATCCGGAGGCGACGGTGATCGTGCCGTCCGACCGGATCGAGGCGAGCCTCTATGACCTCATGGCCGCCTATGTGGACCAGCGGCGGCGCAGCGAGCTGAGGCGCTACAACCCCGGCCGGCGGGTCGAGGCGTTTCCTCTGGAGGCGGCGCGCGACTGGCTGCGCGAGGCGCTGCCCCGGATCGCGGACTGGACGCCGCTGGAGGAGATCGCGCCGGAGCCGGGCGGGACGGACGCGGAGCCCTCGCGGGCGAGCTATGTCGCCTCGACGCTCTCGGCGGGCTTGGAGCTGGTCAAGGAGGGGGCGCTGGACGTGCGTCAGGAGAAGCCGTTCGATCCGCTGTATCTGAAGCGGCGGGGACTGGGCCAGCCGCTGGAGCTGACGCCGTGATCTCTATGCCCGCTCATCCCGGCGAAAGCCGGGACCCAGTGCTGTCCAGGCCAGCGCGGGCGTTCCGGGGCGGACAGCGACGAGGTTTCCGCGGCGCCGATCGCCCAAGGAACTGGGTCCCGGCTTTCGCCGGGATGAGCGGATGACGGTGCAGTTTCAGCCCGACGACGGCGAGATCGAGCGGCGGGTGGAGGCGCTGCTGTTCGCGGCGGCGGGGCCGCTGTCGGCCGCCGACATCGCCGAGCGGCTGCCCGACGGCGCGGACGTGGGCCGGGCCATCTCGGCCCTGAAGGCGCGTTATCAGGGTCGTGGCGTGGAGCTGGAGTGCGTGGCCGACCGCTGGCGCTTCCGCACGGCGGCGGACCTGTCGTTCCTGATGACCGATCAGCGCGAGGAGCCGCGACGGCTGTCAAAGGCCGCGCTCGAGACGTTGGCCATCATCGCCTACCACCAGCCGGTCACCAGGGCCGAGATCGAGAGCGTGCGCGGCGTGTCGATCTCGAAGGGGACGCTGGATCAGCTGCTGGAGATGGGGTTCGTGCGGCTGCGGGGGCGTCGAAGGACCCCGGGCCGGCCCGTCACCTACGCGACGGCGGACCGGTTCCTGGAGCACTTCGGCCTGGCGAGCCTGTTCGACCTGCCGGGCCTGTCGGAGATGAAGGCGGCGGGGCTGCTGGACCTGTCGATCCCGGCCGGCTTCGAGGTGCCTGATCCCGCGCGCGCCGTGGACGCGGAGGAGGACGCGATCGAGGAGGGCGACGCGCCGGAGTTCGCGCAGGACTTCCTGAAGGACGGCTAGGCCGTCAGGGCGCGGGGGAGCTTGAAGGTGACGGTCTCGCGCAGGCCGTCGTCTTCCTGGACCGCCACGTCGAAGCGGCTCGACAGGGCGTCGATCACGCCCTGAACGAGGCTCTCGGGGGCCGAGGCGCCGGCGGTGAGACCGATGCGGGAGGCGCCCGCCAGCCAGTCCCACTCGATCTGCGACGCGTCATCGATCAGGCGCGCGTCGCGGGCGCCGGCCTTCAGGGCGACCTCGACAAGCCGGGCGGAGTTGGAGGAGTTCTTGGAGCCCACGACGAGCACCAGGTCCGCGCCCTCGGCGAGCCGCTTCACCGCCTCCTGGCGGTTGGTGGTGGCGTAGCAGATGTCTTCCTTGTGAGGATCGGGCAGCTCGGGGAAACGGGCCTTGAGCGCGGCGATGATCTCGGCGGTGTCGTCCAGCGAAAGGGTGGTCTGGGTGGCGTAGGCGAGGGGCGCG
>JBKBUS010000278.1:0-3467 GCA_046290035.1 Brevundimonas sp. | reverse complement strand
CAAGTTCGTGCGACGCTTCCACTTCATCGAGGCCGAACTGGCGAAGACCGGCCGCACCCCGGACCAGTCCGACCTCGCCGAGATGGACGACCTGTGGGACGGGGCGAAACGGGCCGGTCTCTAGCGTCCGCCGCCGTTCGGACCGACTTCAAGGGATCATAACGGGCACAGCGAGGTCACAGCGACCACTACGGGTCCTGTGCAGCGGCGCGCGCAGCGCCTTTCTCTACCCTCTGGGGCAAGACGGCGCCTTCGGCGCAGCTCCGCCACATCGCTGTGCCCGTCGTGCCTTTCGTTGTGCCCGCTGTGATCCCTTGATTGCGACCCAGCCTTCGCCCGAAGAAAAGAGACCAGGGCGTCACCTGAACTTCCGCAGGCCCCGCGGCCCCTGACGACCGGCCTGGGCGCGCTTGCCCAGCCAGTCCTTCCAGTCGGGCCAGTTGCGGCGGCGGCCGCCGCCGTCGACCCACTCCGGCCCGGTCTCGGCGGCGAACACCGCCACGTCGGCTAGGCCGCCCTGCTTGAAGCTCTGCAGCTTCACGCCCTTGCCGCGGCCCATCTCCGGCAGTTCGGACACAGGGAAGATCAGCGCCTTGATGTTGTCGCCGATGGTGGCGACGTGGTCGCCGGTGACCCGCAGCAGGGTCAGCATCTCGCCGTTCAGCACCTGCTTGCCGCCCCGCTTCTGGGCGATCAGATCATCTTCGGGCGCGACGAAGCCGTAGCCGGCCTTGGAGGCCACAAGCACCTTCGCGCCGGGCTGGTGGGCCAGCACGCCGACGATCTCGGCGCCCTCCTCTAGGTCGATCATCAGGCGCAGCGGCTCGCCGTGACCACGCCCCGACGCCAGCCGGTCCGCCCCGACCGTGAACACCCGCCCGTCCGAGGCGGCGATCAGGATCTTGTCGGTCGTATAGGCCGGGACCAGCCAGCCCAGCTGGTCGCCCTCCTTGAACTTCAGCTCCGACGGATCGTCGACCTTGCCCTTGGCGGCGCGGATCCAGCCGCGCTCGGACAGGATCACCGTGATCGCCTCGCGGGGAATGAAGGCCTCGACCGGAGCCAGGCCCGATACGTCCACCGGCTCCCCGATGGTCGTGCGGCGCGGCGAGACCAAGGCCTTCCGCACGTCCTCCAGGCCCACCGAGATCAGCTTCGACTGCTGGGCCGGGGAGGCGATCATCGCCTTCAGCCCCGCAAGTTCTTCTGACAGCGCCTTGAATTCGTTCTCAATCGCCATCTCCTCCAGCCGCGCCAGCTGGCGCAGCCGGGTATCGAGCACGAAGTCCGCCTGAAGCTCTGTCAGGCCGAAGCGTGCGATCAGCACCGCCTTGGGCTGCTCCTCCTCGCGGACGATGCGGATCACCTCATCCAGATTGAGGAAGACGATCCGCAGGCCTTCGAGCAGATGCAGCCGTTTTTCAATGCGTTCGATCCGCCACTTGCCGCGTCGCACCAGGACGTCGCGGCGGTGCTCGATGAACGCCTCCAAGCACGCCTTCAGTCCCAGCACGCGAGGGGTGCCGGTGGCGTCCAGGACGTTCATGTTGATCGGGAAGCGGATCTCCAGGTCCGAGAGCTTGAACAGGCTCTCCATCAGGACCTCGGGCTCGACCGTGCGGCTCCTGGGCTCCAGCACCAGCCGGATGTCCTCGGCCGACTCGTCGCGCACGTCCGCCAGCAGCGGCGCCTTCTTCAGCTCGATCAGGTTGGCCAAGTCCTCGATCAGCTTGGACTTGCCCACCTGATACGGGATCTCGGTGACCACGATCCGCCAGAGGCCGCGACCCAGGTCCTCGGTCTCCCAGCGGGCGCGCAGCCGTACGCCGCCCCGCCCGGTCTCATAGGCCTCCAGAATCGCCGCCCTGCCCTCGACCGCCACGCCGCCGGTGGGAAAGTCCGGCCCGGGAACACGCTCGACCAGCTCGGCGGTCGTGGCCTCGGGGTTCTGCAGCAGCAGCTGACAGGCGTCGATCAGCTCGCCCGCGTTGTGCGGCGGGATCGAGGTCGCCATGCCGACGGCGATGCCCGAGGCCCCGTTGGCCAGAAGGTTGGGAAACCCCGCCGGCAGGACGACCGGCTCCTCGTCCTGGTCGTCATAAGTCGGCCGGAAGTCGACCGCGTCCTGGTCGATGCCCTCGAGCAAGAGCTGCGCCGCCGGCGTCAGCTTGCACTCGGTGTAGCGCATGGCGGCGGGGTTATCGCCGTCGATGTTGCCGAAGTTGCCTTGCCCGTCGACCAGCGGATAGCGCTGGGAGAAGTCCTGGGCCAGGCGCACCAGCGCGTCATAGATCGAGGCGTCGCCGTGCGGGTGGTATCCGCCCATCACCTCGCCGACGACCTTGGCGCACTTCCGCGCCGCCGCCTGCGGGTTGAGCCGCATCTGGTGCATGGCGAACAGAATGCGCCGGTGCACCGGCTTGAAGCCGTCGCGCACGTCCGGCAGGGCCCGGTTGGTGATGGTCGACAGGGCGTAGGCGAGGTAGCGCCGGCTCAGCGCCTCGCTCAGCGGCTCCTCGACGATGCGCCCGCCTTCAGGCGTGGGGGTGTGAACGGTCATGCGGCTTCGAATCGGGGATCAGACCGGGGAAGTCTAGCCTCACAGCCGCCCCGCCGCGCCCAGCTGCTCGATCATCCACACCCTGGCGGGCGGCAGCGGCCGGTTCAGGGGGTGGAACACATTTCGCTCCAGGAAATGGCCGGTCAGGTCCAGGCCGGCCCGCACGTCGCCCTCGGCCAGTCCCGCCTGGGCGCCGAGCAGGAACGGCGGCAGGGACAGAAGCTTGTCGGCATAGGGCGCGCCCGCCGCCCGGCTGACCGCGCGGCCGGTTCTCGGGCTGACCCAGATCAGTTCGTCGGTCGCGCCGGTCGCCCCGCAGCGGCTGAGGTCCAGACCGAAGCCCAGTTCGTCCAGCAGCCCCGCCTCGAACCGCACGAAGACGGCGGGCCAGACCTCGGGCACGGCGAAGGCGGCCATCAGGGCTTCGAACCCGTAGAAGGCCCCGGGATGCGCCTCCCGCTCGGGCAGGGCTCCCTGCGACACCGCCGCCGCCGCCGCGAGGCCGGTCAGGGCCAGCGGATCGTCGAACAGGGCCGAGGGCCCCTCCCCCACCGGCTCCAGCCGGGCCCCGCCCAGATGTTCCGACGTACGCGCCCTATAATCCGCCACGACCCGCGCCCCGGGCTGCAGGAAGGGCTTCATGCGTCGCGACGCCCCGCCCGCCACATAGGCCGCGATCCGCCCGTGCGCCTCGGTCAGCAGCTCGACCACCACGCCGGTGTCGCCATGCGCCCGCGCCGCCAGGACGAAGGCGTCGTCCTGGAACTCCATCACTCCGCGGCGTCGCCCCGGATGGCGTCGACGACGGCCGAAGCCCGGTCGTTCGGCACGGCGAAGCTGAGCACATACTGCTCGATCTTCCAGCCGTCGTCGGTCAGCCGCATGACGCCGGAGCCGCGCGTCTCGC
>JBKBUS010000277.1:0-3469 GCA_046290035.1 Brevundimonas sp. | reverse complement strand
CAGGCCTATCAGAAGCGCGCCCCCGAGGTCATCGCCCGGATCGCCGAACTGGCCCGGGTCTCGGGCCGCCGCCTGATGGTCCGGCTGGTCAAGGGCGCCTACTGGGACACCGAGATCAAGCGCGGCCAGGTCATGGGCCGGCCCGACTATCCGGTCTTCACCACCAAGGCCGCGACCGACCTCAACTATCTGGTCTGCGCCCGCGACATCATCGCCGCCGCCCCGCACCTCTACGGCCAGTTCGCCACCCACAACGCCGTCTCGCTCGCCGCGGTTCAGCACATGGCCCGCCGGGCCGGAGAGCGGGTCGAGTTCCAGCGCCTGCACGGCATGGGCGAGGCCCTCTACGAGGCCGCCGAGGAGATCTGGGCCGCCGACCGTTTCGTCGTCCGCGGCTACGCCCCCGTCGGCGGCCACGAGGAGCTGCTGCCCTATCTGGTGCGCCGCCTGCTCGAGAACGGCGCCAACTCATCCTTCGTCCATGCGTTGCTCGACGAGCGCGTGCCCGCTGCGACCGTCGCGGCCGATCCCATCCTCCAGGTCGAGGCCCACCCCGACCGTCACTCCAGAATTCCGGCGCCCAGGAACATGTACACCGACAGGCAGAACTCCCTCGGCCGCGACTACAGCCGGCTCGAGGACCGCGAACGCCACGCCCAGGCGCTGGAGCTGGTCGATCGCGAGAAGCTGACCTCCGGCCCGATCATCGGCGGCATGCTGCGCGCCGGGACCAACCCCCAGGACGTCACCAATCCGTTCGACCTGAACCACGTCCTCGGCCATGTCTCGGAAGCCACCGAGGCCGAGATCGACATGGCCGCGGCCGCCGCGGCGAAGGCCCAGATCCTCTGGGACCGTCAGGGCGGCGCCCGCCGCGCCCTGGTCCTCAACGCCATGGCCGACGCGCTGGAGGCCGACATGGATCGCCTCGTCGCCCTGCTGTCGCGCGAGGCCGGCAAGACCCTCAACGACGGCGTCGCCGAGGTCCGCGAGGCGGCCGACTTCTGCCGCTACTACGCCATGCTGGCCGAACGCGACTTCGGCGGTCCCGAGACCCTGCAGGGCCCGGTCGGCGAAACCAACCAGCTGGTCCTGCACGGCCGCGGCGTCTTCGCCTGCATCAGCCCGTGGAATTTCCCACTGGCCATCTTCACCGGCCAGATCGCCGCCGCCCTCGCCGCCGGCAACGCCGTCCTCGCCAAGCCCGCCGAACAGACCCCCCTGATCGCCGCCGAAGCCGTCCGCCTGTTCCACAAGTCCGGACTCCACCCCGATCTGCTGGCCCTGCTGCCCGGTCGCGGGGACACGGTCGGCGCGGCCCTGGTCAACCATCCGGGCGTCGACGGCGTCGCCTTCACCGGCGGCACCGACACCGCCGCCATGATCAACCGCGCCCTGGCCGCCCGGCCCGGCCCGATCATCCCCTTCATCGCCGAGACCGGCGGGCTGAACGGCATGTTCGTCGACACCACCGCCCTGCGCGAACAGGTCATCGACGACGTCATCCTGTCGGCCTTCGGCTCGGCCGGCCAGCGCTGCTCGGCCCTGCGCATGCTCTATGTGCCCAAGGGTTCCGCCGACCAGATCATCGAGGGCCTCAAGGGCGCCCTCGCCGCCCAAGTCGTCGGCGACCCCGCCGACCCCGCCACCGACATCGGCCCGGTCATCGACATGGACGCGCGCCAGATGCTGGAGAGCCACATCAAACGCCTGTCCCGCGAGGGCAAGATCATCGCCCGCGCCTCCCTGCCCGCCGGCTCCGAGCGCGGCGAGCTGTTCGCCCCGACCATCGCCGAGGTGAAGACGCCCGACTTCCTGGAGAAGGAGGTCTTCGGCCCGATCCTGCACATCTACCGCTACGACCCGTCGAAGCTGAAGGAGGTCGCCGGCAAGCTGGCCGCGCGCGGCTTCGGCCTGACCCTGGGCGTGCACAGCCGCATCGAGGCCTTCGCCAGCGAGGTCATCCGCCTCGTCCCGGCCGGCAATGTCTACATCAACCGCTCGATCACCGGCGCGGTCGTCGGCGTCCAGCCGTTCGGCGGCGAGGGCCTCAGCGGCACCGGCCCCAAGGCCGGCGGTCCGTACAGCCTGATCCGCTACGCCTCCGAAAAGGCCATCAGCAACAACATCTCCGCCCAGGGCGGCGACCCGGCGCTGCTGAACCTGTAGTTCCGCCTTGTCATCCCGGACGCCGCAAGGCGGCGATCCGGGACGCTCAGATCAAGAACGCCATCCGCCCGAAAGCGGCGTCGGCCCCTATCCGGGCGACAGGTCAGGACGGGTGGCGCTACGCCTTCTCCCCCCGCGCCGCCTCCCTGAACAGCCAGGCCGCCAGCAGCCAGCCCAGCGAGAACACCCCGACGATGGCGAAGACGATGTGCTCATAGGCCAGCGCCACGAAGGCCGTGCCGAACTGCGCGATCGCCGTCGCCAGCATCGCCAGCGCCATCCCCTTCGGCCGGAACCGGGCGAGAAACGACCCGACGATCCCGACCGCGATCACCCCGAAGAAGATCTGGTTCAGCGGGTTGTTCTCATTGCCGATGATGCCGACGGCCAGGTTCGACCAGGTGATCAGGAAGCTGGTCCCCGCCGCCACGACGAACCCCGCCCGATAGGCGAGGCTGCCCGACAGCCTCAGCCCGACCTCGCACACGCCGGCCGCGACCAGCAGCATCACGCCCCAGGCGATGAAGTCGAAGGTCGTCCAAGGCAGGTCGGTCAGCAGCTTCGCCGCGAGGGGGATCAGCCAGGCGACCCCCGCCCCGCCCCACACCAGCAGCCTCAGCCACCGCCCCAGCCGCGCGTCCCGCTCCGCAATCATCGTCGTCATCTCGCTCTCCCGTCGTCATCGACGCCCCGACACTGCCGGGCCCGGCCGTGAGCGGCATGAGCGAAAGGTGAGCAGTCGCTGAAAAGCGCCCCGGCCCGGCTCAGCCCGCCACCGGCCCCGCCACATAGATGGTGCAGGTCGAGGCCCCGCCGGTCAGCGGATTGTCGAAGGCCACCACCTCCGCCCGCGCCGCCGGGAACACCGCCGCCAGCACGGCCAGGAAATCGTCGTCCGGCCCCTCGTCCGACCACATGGCGAACACCCCCTTCGCCGTCAGGGCGTCGCGCACCCGCGTCAGCCCCCCGGCCGTATAGAAGCGCGCGTGGTCCGGGTGCAGCAGCTGGCGCGGCGAATGGTCGATGTCGAGCAGCACGACGTCGTAGCGCTCGCCCTCCGCCCGCGGCGCGTCGAACCAGCCGAAGAAGTCGCCGTGCGACAGGGTGCAGCGCGGCTCCTGGCCCAGGCTGTCGCCGATGGGCACCAGACCCGCCCGGTGCCATTCGATCACCGGCGCGAGCGCGTCGACCACCTCCACGGAAGCCACCCGCGGGTGGGCCAGCGCCGCCCGCGCCGTATAGCCGAGCCCCAGACCGCCGACGAGCACCCGCAAGTCGTCGCCCTTCGCCGCCGCCAGGC
>JBKBUS010000276.1:0-3473 GCA_046290035.1 Brevundimonas sp. | reverse complement strand
CGCAGATAGGCCAGGGTGACATGGGGGCGATAGGCGCGACGCTCGAGCTCGACGCCGGCGCGCTCGGCCGCCGCCCGGCACCGACCCGCCAGCACGATCAGGGGCTCGGACGCTTCGACGCCGGCCCACAGCGTCTGGGTCTGATGCGCGTCACCGAAGGCGCCCACGCCATGAAGGGTCAGGTCGAAGGGCTTGACCGTCGCCCGCGAGAGTTCGGACGCCAGGTCGTCCGCCGTGCGCTCATCGACCTCGCCATAGAAGGCCAGGGTGACGTGCAGCTGCTCAAGCGCGCGCCAGCGCGCACCCGGCAGGCCGGTCTGGCGGCGGGCCAGAGCCTCGCCGATGATCTCGGGCACGGCGACGGCGGCGAACAAACGGACCATGCGGCCTTTGGTAGCTGCCCCAGGGGAACCCGGCCAGTCCGGTTTCACTTGATGAGACGCGTCCTTCACACGATATTTCCGACCATGACCGTCGGACATTCCGTCCGGCGAAGACTTTGGGAGACCCTGTCGCGATGAGCGATTTCCGCAACGGCTACACAAGGACCGCGCCGGCCTCCGCCGACATGGCCGTGGACGCCGGCCTGAGGGCCTTCATGCTGGGCGTCTACAACAAGCTTGCGCTCGGCCTGCTTGTGGCGGGCGTGCTGGCCTATGTCACCGGCAATGTGCCGGCGGTTCAGCAGCTGCTGTTCGGCCTGACCGCCGACGGCCGGCTGGCGCTGACGCCGCTGGGCATGGTGGTTCAGTTCCTGCCGCTGGTGCTGCTGTTCGGCTCGATGTTCTTCATGAGGAACCCGACCGCGGGCGGCGTGAACCTGCTGTACTGGGCGGTCGTGGCCTCGATCGGCGCCGGTCTCGGCATCGTGTTCCTGCGCTACACCGACGCCTCCATCGCCTCGACCTTCTTCGTGACGGCGGCGGCTTTCGGCGGCCTGAGCCTGTTCGGCTACACCACCAAGCGGGACCTGGGGCCGCTGGGCACGTTCCTGATCATGGGGGTCATCGGGCTGATCATCGCCAGCCTGGTGTTCATGTTCCTGCCCGCGGCGCAGAACCCGGTGTTCTACTACGCCATCAACGCGGTCGGCGTGCTGATCTTCTCGGGCCTGATCGCCTACGACACCCAGCGTCTGAAGCTCGCTTACTATCAGCTGGGCGGCGACCGCAACGCCATGGGCGTGATGACGGGCTTCGGCGCTTTGAGCCTGTTCATCAACTTCATCAACCTGTTCCAGTTCCTGCTGGCTTTCATGGGCAATCGGGAATAGGCGGCCGAACCGGCCAAGGTTTCGAGGGCCTCGCGGGCGACCGCGGGGCCCTTTTCCTATTCGACGAGGCTGAAGCGGCGGCTGTCGAAGACGCGCAGCGTCTGGGCCAGGTCGCGCCCGCGCTTCAGCACCTGTCCGCCCTCTCCCACGACGGCCCACTGGCCCTGACGCGCCTGTAGCGCCGGTCGCTTTTCGATGCGATAGGCCGGAGCGTCGCCGGAGCGGCGGAAAACCGCGAACTCGGCGAAGTCCTTGTGGCCCACGATGGCGTAGTCGCGCCATTCGCCCTGCGCGACCATCCGGCCGTACACCCGCAGGATCTGGTCCAGCTCGCGCCGGTCGAAAAAGACGGGGCCGGTCAGGGCGTTCGCCGCAAGGGGATCGATGCTCATCGTCGATTTAACCTGGGGCGGGCGTTCGGGTTCGCCAAGGGGGCGCGGTCGCTGCGACATTGCGTACGCCCGAGACACGAAAAGGCCCCGTTTCGGTCCTGACGCGGCCTTGCGGCGCGGCGAAACAGACACCGTCGGCTCGACAGCGCCCGGAGAGGTTCCGGATCCTGAACAGCCCCCCCAGCCCCCCGGGTTTCTCCGATCAAGGGCGTGGTCGGGCCGACGCTTCCTCCAAGCGAGACGCCCGCCCGACCGACCCCCCTCCCCCTCCAGGTCGGGCGGGCGTTTTGCATTCAGCCCTCGATCCGAAGTTCGATCACTTCGCCACCCCGGCTCACGGTGACGCGCACGGGGCTTCGGGCGTCGCGGATCGCCTGGACTAGGCTCGCGAGCCCGGTCACGGGCCGTCCGCCGATCTCGGTCACTCGGTCCCCGGCGGAGAGGCCTTGAGCGGCGGCGTCCGTGCCGCTCTCGACCGCGGTCACCACCACCCCTTCGCCGTCCGGCGCGGTCGAGAAGACCGCGCCCAGGGCCCCCACCTCGTCCGCCCCGGCCTGAACGCGATCGGCGACGGGTTCGCGGGGCGAAACCTCCCCGGTCAGGGTGCGCCCGTCGCGGAGGTACGTCAGCGTCAGGGCGGAGCCGATCTCGGCGACGCCGACGACCGCCTGCACGGAGCCGGCGTTGGCCACCGCGCGGTTCTCGATGCGGGTGATGATGTCGCCGCGCCGGATGCCGGCCCGCTCGGCGGGCGATCCCGGCGCCACGTCCTCGACCACCGCCCCGCGCACGAAGCCCAGCCCGAGTTCACGCGCGCGGTTGGCGTTGAGGGAGCCCAGCGTGGCTCCGATGCGGCCGCGCCGCACCTCGCCGGAGGCGCGCAGCTGGTCCACCACGAACATCATGATCCGCGTCGGCACCGCGAATGCGATGCCGTCGTTGCCTCCGCCCAGGCCCAGGAAGTCGCCCCCGCCCGACAGGATCGAGGTGTTGATCCCGATCAGCCGGCCGCGGCTGTCGAGCAGCGGGCCGCCGGAGTTTCCGGAGTTCACCGCCGCGTCGGTCTGGATGTAGTCCTCGACCGCGTCGCCGAGACCCGAGCGGCCGAGTCCGGAGATCACGCCCATGGTCAGGGTCTGATCCAGGCCCAGCGGATAGCCGACCGCGAACGCGAGGTCGCCGGTTCGCAGCGTGTCGGAATCGACCACTTCGACCTGGGCCAGCCCTTCCGCCTCGACCTTCAGCACCGCCAGATCCGTCGCCTTGTCCGCGCCGATCAGTACGGCGTCCAGGAGCCGTCCGTCGGTCATGTCGACGGTGAACTTCTGTCCGTTCTCGATGACGTGGTGGTTGGTGACGATGATGCCCTCGGCCGCGTCGATGATCACGCCCGAGCCGCCGGAGATGGGATCGGGCTCGTTCTCGCCGCGCGTGGGACCGGAGGAGGTGCTGAGGGTGGTGACCTGCACGACCGCGGGCAGGCTGCGCTCCAGGCCCGCGGCGAAGCTGAAAACCCCCCGCTCCGCGTCATAAGGCAGAGGCGCGGCGTCCTGGGCCAGCGCCGGGCTGGCCGCAGCGAAGACGAGCGCCAGGACGGACACGGAGCGGCGGGCGGCGCGGATCAGGCTCATCGGATTCCCCTCACGGCCGTCGGCGGACGACCGGGGGATCAGACGACGCCGCGCGGCGATTGTCGAGAGGGGCGCGCCGCGCCCTGGCTAGAAGGCGCTTTCTCCGGTGATGGCGCGACCCAGGATCAGGGCGTGGACGTCATGGGCGCCCTCATAGGTGTTGACGGTCTCCAGGTT
>JBKBUS010000275.1:0-3474 GCA_046290035.1 Brevundimonas sp. | reverse complement strand
GACGCGGCGGGCTTGGACGTAGTAGGTGATTTGGCCATGAACTCCCCGACCCCTTTGTCGATCAGAGCGCGTCCGCGATCCCCTGTGCGGAGCGTGCTCGCTGTTGCATCGATTCGGCATGATAACGGCGTTTAGGAAATGTCCGAGTCCGCCGTTCAAATAATCGCACGCGGGCCGCGCGCCGTCGCCGAGACCGCCGCCGCCGCCCTGGACGCCGATCCTCTGCTGGAGGGCGCGACCTACTCGATCCTCGAGGAGGACGAGGATCGGGGCGTCTGGCGCATCGACGCCTTTCCGACCACGTCGGACGAGGCCGACGGGATCGAGAAAACGCTGAAGCGCCATGACGGACTAGTCGTGACGATCGAAGATCTGGCCGACGCCGACTGGCTGGCCATGTCCCTGTCGGGGCTGCCGCCGGTGCGGGCGGGGCGCTTCTTCGTCTATGGCGCGCACGACCAGGGCCGGGTGCCGGTCAACACCGTGAACCTGAGGATCGACGCGGGCGCCGCCTTCGGCACAGGGCACCACGGCACGACGGTCGGATGCCTCGCGGCCTTCGACGAGCTGTTGAAGCGCGAGCGGTTCGAGCGGGTGCTGGACGTCGGCTGCGGCACCGGCGTGCTGGCCATCGCGGCGGCGCGCACCGGCAGCCCGGTGGCGATCGGCACCGACATCGACGCACCCTCGGTGCGGATCGCGCGGGAGAACGCCAAGCTGAACCAGGCCGACGTCCGCTTCGTCCACGCCTCCGGTCTGAACGACCGGCAGGTGCGGCGGCACGGGCCCTATGACCTGGTCTTCGCCAACATCCTGGCCCCGCCGCTGGTGGCCCTGTCGCAGGACATCAAGGGGGCGCTGCGGCTGGGCGGGGTCGCGATCCTGTCGGGCCTGTTGCGCACCCAGGAGCGGCGGGTCAGCGCCGCCTATCTGTCGCGTGGCTTCCGGCTGGAGCGCCGCCTGCACCGTGACGCCTGGAGCTGTCTGGTGATGAGACGCGTGGGGTGAATATGCGCCAGTCCTTCGAAGAGACGACCTCGCCGGCCTTCGGCGAGAAGCACCTGCCCCTGGTGCGCGCCCGTATGGCCGAGCAGGGGCTGGACGGGTTCCTGGTCCCGCACGAGGACGAGCACCAGAACGAGTACCTGCCCGAGGCCAACGAGCGGCTGGCCTGGCTGACGGGCTTCAGCGGCTCGGCCGGGGCCGCGGTGGTCATGCAGGACCGGGCCGCCGTCTTCGCCGACGGCCGCTACACGGTGCAGGTCCGGGCCCAGGTCGATCCAGCGCAGTTCGAGATCCTCGACCTCGTCGAGGGCGGCGTGCCCGCCTATCTGGAGCGCGCGCCGAAGGGGGCGGTGATCGGCTATGACCCGCGCCTGCACAGCCCCGACGCCCTGGCGCGGCTGGAGCGGTCGGCGGCGAAGGCCGGCGCTTCGCTGAAGCCGGTCGAGGTGAACCCGCTGGACCAGGCCTGGGCGGATCGGCCCGCGCAGCCCACCGCGCCCGTCGTGCCGCATGAGGATCGCTACGCGGGCGAGAGCGCGGCGTCGAAGCGGGCTCGGATCGGCAAGGCGACGGCCGAGGCCGGGGCGGACGCGGCGCTGCTGACCGCGCCGTCCTCGATCGCCTGGCTGTTCAACATCCGGGGCGGCGACGTGATCCGCACGCCGCTGCCGCTGGCCCAGGCGCTGCTTCAGGCCGACGGGACCGCGCGCCTGTTCCTTGATCCGAGGAAGGTGACGAACGAACTGCCCGCCTGGCTGGGGGACGACGTCTCGCTCGAGGCGCCCGAGGCGCTGGAGGGCGCACTGGACGGCCTGTCGGGCCGCAAGGTGTTGATCGACCCCGGCGTATCGTCGGCCTGGTACTTCGACCGGCTGAAGGCGGCCGGCGCCGCGGTCGTGCGCGGGACCGACCCCTGCACCCTGCCGCGCGCGACCAAGAACGCGGTCGAGATCGAGGGCGCGCGCCAGGCCCACATCCGCGACGGGGCCGCCCTCGCCCGGTTCCTGCACTGGGTCGACACGGTGGCGCAGACGACCCTGCCGGACGAGCGCGAGATCGCCCAGGCGCTGGAGAGCTTCCGCGAGGAGACCGGCGCGCTGAAGGATCTCAGCTTCGACACCATCGCCGGCGCCGGGCCGAACGGCGCCCTGCCGCACTACAAGCCGGTCGAGCGGACGATCCGTCGGATCGAAAAGGGCTCGCTGCTGCTGGTGGACGGCGGCGGCCAGTATCTGGACGGCACCACCGACGTGACGCGCACGATGGCGGTCGGCGCGCCGAGCGCGGACCAGCGGCGCATGTTCACCCTCGTGCTGAAAGGCCACATCGCCATGGCGGTGGTGCGCTTCCCACCCGGCACCACGGGGCACCAGCTCGACGCGCTGGCGCGGCTGCCGCTGTGGATGCAGGGCTTCGACTACGACCACGGCACCGGTCACGGCGTGGGCAGCTACCTGGGCGTCCACGAGGGGCCGCAGCGGATCGCCAAGGCGGTGAACACCCAGCCGCTGCTGCCCGGCATGATCCTGTCGAACGAGCCCGGCTACTATCGCGAAGGCCATTGGGGCATCCGCATCGAGACGCTGCAGGTGGTCACTCCGGCAGAGCCGATCCCGGGCGGCGAGCGGCCGATGCACGGGTTCGAGCAGCTGACGCTCGCGCCGCTCGACCGGCGTCTGATCGACGTCAACCTGTTGACGGCCAACGAGCGCGCCTACGTCGACGCCTATCACGCCGAGGTGCTGGCCAAGGTCGGGCCGCTGCTCGACGGCGAGGTCGGCGACTGGCTGAAGGCGCAATGCGCGCCGCTCTGATCGGCGGGCTCGTCGCGGCGCTGAGCGTGCTCGGCACGGCGGCTTCGACGGCGCAATCCACGGCCACGCGCCTGTCGCCGGACGTGTTCGACGTCATCCCGCCCGAGACGCGGGTCGCTGGCCCGCCCGGTCGGATGCGGGTGGTCGAGAGCCGCTGCCGCCCCGGCCGGGTGGACTGGGCCCGGCGGCGCATCGTCGACATCGCCGTGCAGGAATGGGCGGTCTTCGGCTTTCAGACCGTTGACGCCACGGCCGTTCAGACCCGCGCCCTGCCGGAAGGCGTGGTGGGCGACGCCGCCAACCCCGAACTGGCGCGCCCGCGTCAGGCGAGGCCGCTGACGCGGATCGGGCGGTGGGAGAGCGACCGCCGGCTGGCGGCGACCATCGGGGGCTACTGGAGCGCCACGCCGGACGGGGCGCGCGTCGTCGCCCGCCAGAACGATCAGTGGCGGGACGGCGAGGGAGAGATCAACTGGGTCCAGCCCTGGTCGGCGGCCTTCGTCAGCTGGGTGATGTGCGAGGCGGGGCTGGATCGGCCGGAGATGTTCCAGCGGGACATCTCGCACCGGGTCTACATCGATCAGGCGATCCGCGCGCGCGACGGACAGGCGCCCGAGGCCGCCTATGTGGCCCACGACCCGGGCGAGGCGGAGAT
>JBKBUS010000274.1:3132-3479 GCA_046290035.1 Brevundimonas sp. | reverse complement strand
GCCTGGCTGTTCGCGCGTGGGCTGCTGATCGCCTTCTGGACCCAGCTGCTGGACCGCGGCCGACCCGCCCCGGAGCGCCCGGAGATGTGGACGCGCGTGTGATCGGCTTCAGGCGGCTTCGTCTTCCACTGGGGTGAAGGCCGCGTCCCGGCGGGCCGCCCGCATCGCCCGCAGCTGCGCGTTCAGCTTCTTCGGGTCCGGGGCGAAGATGAAGCCGAAGGAGACCGCGCCCTCCTTGGTCTGCACCGCGTGGTGCAGCTTGTGCGCCTGGACCAGGCGGCGGGCGTAGCCGTTCTTCGGCATGAAATGGAACGGCCAGCGCTGGTGCACCAGCCCGTCGTGCACGA
>JBKBUS010000274.1:0-3122 GCA_046290035.1 Brevundimonas sp. | reverse complement strand
GCGTACATCGCGCCGTACAGCGTCACGCCCGTCGCGATCGCATACACCCACCAGAGCCCGCTGACCCAGCCCGCGGTGAACAGGGCGATGGCGACGCCTGAGCCGACGACGGCGTAGAGGTCGTTCACCTCCAGCGGCTTGTCGTGGGGCTCGTGGTGGTCCTTGTGCCAGCCCCAGCCCCAGCCGTGCATGATGTATTTGTGCGACCACCACGCGACGCCTTCCATCACGAAGAAGACGAACAGGGTCAGGGCGATGAAGGATAGCCAGGGCATGGCCTCAGCCTAGCGTTTCGCGCTATCGCTCGCCAGCGCGACGGTTGCGCGCGGGACAGGGATCATGAGCCGGACCGTCGATCGCAAGGACCAGCATCTGGACGTCGTCCTCTCGGGCGGCGGGCGTCACGCGCTGACGACGGGGTTCGAGCAGATCCGCTTCGTCCATGAGGCCTTGCCCGACATTGATCACGACAAGATCGATCTCGGCGCCGATTTCCTGGGGCGGCGACTGAAGGCTCCGCTCCTGATCAGCTCCATGACCGGCGGACCGGCGCGCGCCGAGGCGATCAACGCGCATCTGGCGGAGGCGGCCCAGCATCTGGGCATCGCCCTGGCCGTCGGCTCCCAGCGCTCGGCGATCGAGAACGACGGAGCGGGCGGGCTGGATCGATCGTTGCGCGACCGGGCGCCCGACACGCTGATCCTCGCCAACATCGGGGCCGCCCAGCTGACGCGCGGCTTCGGCCTCGAAGAGGCGCGGCGCGCGGTGGAGATGATCGGGGCCGACGCCCTGATCGTTCACCTCAATCCGTTGCAGGAGGCCTGCCAGCCTGAGGGCGATCGCGACTGGTGGGGCGTCGGGGCGGCGCTCGAGGCCCTGGTCAGGGCCATCGAGGTCCCGGTGGTGGTCAAGGAGACCGGAGCCGGCCTCTCGGCCGCCACCGCCCGCCGTCTGCTCGACATGGGGGTCGCGGCCCTGGACGTCGCCGGCGCCGGCGGCGCGAACTGGGGCCTGATCGAGGGGGAGCGCGCGACCGATCCGGCGGACAAGGCGCATGCCCTGGCCTTCGCCGACTGGGGCATCCCCACCGCCCAGGCCCTTCGCGACGTGCGGCGCGCCTGTCCCCAGGCCGCGATCGTGGGCTCCGGCGGCGTCCGGGACGGCGTGGACGTCGCCAAGGCCATCCGGCTGGGCGCGGACGTGGTGGGGCAGGCGGCGGGGGTTCTGGAGGCGGCGACGCGATCGGCGGATGCGGTCGTCGCCCACTTCGAAGGCGTCATCCGGCAGCTCCGCACGGTCTGCTTCTGCACCGGCTCGGCCGACCTCGCCGCCCTCAAGCACGCGCCGCTGCAGCAGATTCTCGCCTAACGCCGGTTGAAACGGGCGGCGACAACGGCCAAGGTCACCCTCATTCATCGGAGGGGAAATCGCCATGCTCGTTCGTCTCGCCTGCGCGGCCGCCGCGCTCACCTGCGTCGCCGGCGCGGCCCAGGCCCAATCCGCGCTTCAGGACCAGGTGGTTCAGAACGGCCGTCTTCAGACCACGGATCCCCGCTACGACGGCTCGTACTACGACTGCTACGCCATCGATGCTCGCGCCGGCGACACCTGGACGGTGACGCTGCAGTCGGAGGATTTCGACAGCTATCTGGCGATCGGCAGCGGCTCGAACTGCGGCTCCATGAACGTCTTCGGCACCAATGACGACGGCGAGGGAATCGGCCTCGATTCGCGTCTGTCCTATTCCTTCGACTATTCCGGTCGGTATCTGGTGCGCGCGACCTCGCTCGGCGACGGCGACACCGGCCGCTACACTATTCTGGGCGTCCGCTCGGGAGGACCGGTGGGCCCCAATCCGCTCCCCACGCGCTTCTTCCTCAGCGGCAGCGACAGCGGATATCTCGACTCCGGCGATCGGGCCGAGAGCGGCGGCGGCTCGTATTTCGACTGCTACACCTTCGGCGGGATCAACGGGCAGGCGGTGACGATCACCCACGAGTCCTCGGACTTCGACGCCTACCTGAAGCTGTACGAGGGCATCAGCTGCGACGGCGTCGAGCTCGCCACCGACGACGACAGCGCCGGCTCGCTGAACAGCCGGCTCGACTACACCTTCTCCGATGACGGCGTCTATTCGGTCCGCGCGACCAGCCTGGGCCGAGACACGGGCGCCTACACCATCTCGATCGAGCTGCGATAGTTTCCAGGGTCGAACCTCTGGGGGGCGCCCTCAGACGGGCATTGTGAATCGCCCGCCGCCCGCCGCATGCTGGGTCCGTGATCAAGTACATCGGCTCAAAGCGGGGGATGATCGACCCGATCATCGCGGCGACCCGGGCTCTGCTTCCGGACGGCGGGCGCGTCGCCGACCTGTTCTCCGGATCGGCGCGGGTCGGCCACGCCCTGAAGCGCGAGGGGTATGCGGTCTGGTCGAACGACATCAACGCCTACGCCGCGACGCTGGCGACGGCGCTGGTCCAGGCCGATCTGGAGACCTGGGGCGAGCGAGCGGATCGGCTGATCGCCGAACTGGCTTCGGTCCCGCCCCGCGCCGGCTGGTTCACCGAGACTTTCTGCGAGCGGGCGCGCTTCTTTCATCCCTCGAACGGGGCGGTGATCGACGCGGTGCGCGATCGGATCGCGGCCCTGTCGCTCGAGCCGGAGCTCGAGGCTGTCGCCCTGACCAGCCTGATGCGGGCGGCGGACAAGGTGGACTCCACCGCCGGGGTGCAGATGGCCTTCATGAAGCGCTGGGCGCCGCGCGCGCTGAAGCCGATCCATCTGCGCATGCCCGACCTTCTGCCCCGGGCAGCCTCGGGGCCCGGCCGCGCGACCCGCGCCGACGTGCTGGACATCGCCGGCGAGGTCGAGGCGGACCTCGTCTATCTGGATCCGCCCTACAACCAGCACTCCTATCTGGGGAACTACCACGTCTGGGAGAGCCTGGTGCTGTGGGACCGACCCGAGACCTACGGGGTGGCCAACAAGCGGGTGGACTGCCGCACGCGCAAGAGCCCCTTCAACTTCAAGGGCGGCATCGCCCCGGCGCTGCGCCGGGTGGTCGAGCGCGTGCGCGCGCCGCATCTGGTGGTGTCGTTCAGCGACGAGGGTTTTCTCGATCT
>JBKBUS010000273.1:0-3482 GCA_046290035.1 Brevundimonas sp. | reverse complement strand
CAGGCCCTTGCCGACATAGTCGTTGGCCTCGCCGTCGAGCTCGATCCGCAGCCCCTTCATGCCCCAGGCGGCCATCGACTGGCCGGCCGAGCCCCGGAGCGCCAGGGTCAGCTGGCCGTCGGGCAGCGTGTTCCCGAAGCGGCGCACGATGTGGGACGAGGTCCGCGTGCCTATCGCACGCTGGGTGTTCCTGACCGAATAGGTCAGCTGCATCTTCTCGCCCCGCTCTAGCAGCGGCGCGGCGTCGCGCACGATCAGGGCGTCCAGGGTGTCGGGGACGGCGTTGCGCGCCGTCTCCGGGCCGCGCTGGGCGTTCAGCTCGCCGCTGACCCGCACGAGCAGGGGGTTCAGGTCCAGGTCGTCCAGATGCGACGAGCCGCGCGAGACCTGACGCAACAGGTCGGTCCGCCCCACCGCCTCGTCCAGCGACTTCAGGCCCAGCGAGGCCAGCACCTCGCGCGTCTCCTCGGCGATGAAGGTGAACAGGTTCACCACCTTGTCGGGCGTGCCCGTGAACATGGCGCGCAGCCGCTCGTCCTGCACGCAGACGCCGACGGGGCAGGTGTTGGAATGGCACTGGCGCACCATCAGGCAGCCGACGGCGATCAGGCTGGCGGTTCCGATGCCGAACTCCTCGGCGCCCAGAAGCGCCGCGATCACCACGTCGCGCCCGGTGCGGATGCCGCCGTCGGTGCGCAGGCGCACATGGTTCCTCAGGCCGTTCAGGCTGAGCACCTGATGGGCCTCGGCCAGCCCCATCTCCCACGGCATGCCGGCGTGCTTGATCGAGCCCATGGCCGAGGCCCCGGTGCCGCCGTTGTGGCCGGAGATCAGGATCACGTCCGCCTTGGCCTTGGCCACGCCCGCGGCCACCGCGCCGATGCCGGAGGAGGCGACCAGCTTCACCGTCACCCGCGCGTCCGGGTTGATCTGCTTCAGGTCGTAGATGAGCTGGGCCAGATCCTCGATCGAATAGATGTCGTGGTGCGGCGGCGGGCTGATCAGGCCCACGCCCGGCGTCGAGTGACGCATGCGGGCGATGAACTCGGTGACCTTGAAGCCGGGCAGCTGGCCGCCCTCGCCGGGCTTGGCGCCCTGGGCGACCTTGATCTCGATCTCGCGGCACTGGTTCAGATACTCGGCGGTGACGCCGAAGCGCCCCGACGCCACCTGCTTGACCGCGCTGTTCGGATTGTCGCCGTTGGGCCGGGTGACGTAGCGCTCGGGGTCCTCGCCGCCCTCGCCGGAGACGGAGCGGGCGCCGATCCGGTTCATGGCGATGTTCAGCGTCTCGTGCGCCTCGGGGCTCAACGCGCCCAGGCTCATGCCCGGCGTGACGAAGCGCTTGCGAATCTCGTTGACGCTTTCGACCTCGTCGATCTCGGCGGTCTGTGCGACCTCGCGGAAGTCGAGCAGGTCGCGCAGGAAGGTCGACGGCTGTTCCCGCACGCGGCGGGAGTAGGCCTTGAAGCGCTTGTAGTCGTTGCGCGTCGTGGCGTCCTGGAGCCGGTGGATGGTCTCGGCGTCCCAGGCGTGGCTCTCCTGGCCCGCGCGGATGCGGTGGGCGCCGCCGATGGGCAGGCGAACGCGATCCTCGGCCCAGGCCCGGGCGTTCTGGCGCACCGCCTTCTCCTCCAGCCCGGTCAGGCCGATGCCGGAGATGCGCGAGGTCATGCCGGGGAAGAACTCGGCCGCCAGCGAACGCGACAGGCCCAGCGCCTCGAACTCATAGCCCCCGCGATAGGCCGAGATGATCGAGATGCCCTTCTTGGCGAGGATCTTCATCAGGCCCGCCTCGATGGCGTGCTTGTAGTTCAGGCAGACGTCGCGAAGCGTGCGCCCCGGATAGCGCCCGGCCTCCAGCCGCGCCTGGAAGGTCTCCTGCGCCAGCCACGCGTTGACCGCCGTCGCCCCGCACCCGACCAGAACCGCGAAGCCGTGGGAGTCCAGCGTCTCGGACGTGCGCACCACGATCGACACGAAGGAGCGAAGGCCCTCGTCCACCAGGCGTGAATGCACCGCCGCGACCGCCAGGATCATCGGGATCAGGGGCCGCCCGGGCCCCGAACGCTCGTCGGTCAGGACCAGCAGCCCGGCGCCCGATCGCGCCTGGTCCGACGCCTCGCGCCGGATGCGGTCCAGCGCCGCCTCCAGCGTCCGGCCCGGAGGGGCCGCGGGCTCGGGCGCGTCGAAGGCGCAGTCGATGACGGCGGTGGCCCCCGCGCCCACCTGGTCGAGCATGCGCTCGTACATGCCGGTGGTCAGGACCGGGCTGTCGAGCACGAAGACCCGCGTCTGGGTTTCGTCTTGGGCCAGGATGTTGCCCAGGTTCTTGAACCGGGTCTTCAGGCTCATCGCCCCGGCTTCGCGCAGCGAATCGATCGGCGGGTTGGTCACCTGGGCGAAGGCCTGGCGGAAGTAATGGCTGAACGGGCGGTCGATCTCCGACAGCACGGTCGGGGGGGCGTCGTCGCCCATGGAGCCGACGGCTTCCTTGCCGGAGGTCGCCATCGGGTCCAGCAGGGACTCTATGTCCTCCTCGGTCCAGCCGACGGCCAGCTGGGCGCGGGTCAGGGCCTCGCCCGACAGGCGGCGCGGCTCGTCGCCGGGGCCGACGCGGGCCTCCAGCTCGACCATGTTGCCGAGCCATTCGCGATAGGGGTGATCCTCCGCCAGACGGTCGACCAGCTCGAACTCGTCATAGAAGCGCCCGGCCTCCAGATCGACGGCGACCATGCGTCCGGGGCCGATGTGCAGGCGCTGCTCGATGCGCTCCTCGGCGACGCCGGTCATGCCGGCCTCCGAGCCGCAGATCAGCAGGCCGTCGACGGTGCGAGCCAGCCGCAAGGGCCGCAGGCCGTTGCGATCCTTGCCCGCCACCACCCAGCGGCCGTCGGTGGCGCAGACCGCGGCCGGGCCGTCCCACGGCTCCATCACGGCGTTGCAGTACTCATAGAGCGCCTGATGCTCGGGCTTCATCACCCCTTCGACCCGCGCCTCGGGGATCAGCAGCGCCTTGACCATGGGGGCGGGACGCCCGGCGTGGACCAGCACCTCGAACACATTGTCGAGCGCCGCCGAGTCGGAGCCCGAGGCCTGGATCACCGGCTTCACCGTCGCCTGGTCCTCGCCGAAGGCGTCGGCGGCCATGCGGATCTCGTGGCTCTTCATCCAGTTCGCGTTGCCGCGAAGCGTGTTGATCTCGCCGTTGTGGGCCAGCATCCGGAACGGCTGGGCCAGGCGCCACTCGGGGAAGGTGTTGGTCGAATAGCGCTGGTGGAACAGGGCCACGTTGGCCGTCACCCGCGGGTCCAGCAGGTCGGGGTAATACTCGTCCAGCGCCTCGGCGAGCATCATGCCCTTGTAGATGACCGATCGGGCCGACAGGGAGCAGATGTAGAAGTCCGACAGACCCTTGGCCTGCGCCCGCTTCTCGATCCGGCGGCGCACCAGATAGAGACGGCGTTCCAGCGCCTCGCCGG
>JBKBUS010000272.1:0-3497 GCA_046290035.1 Brevundimonas sp. | reverse complement strand
TCCAGCGCGGGCTGAGCGCGCGGCTGATGCTGGCCCATTTCGACAAGGCCGGGGAATCCTGGCGCGCCGGCGCCCGGCTGCGCGATCACGTCGCCTTCGAGCGCCAGAACCTGCTCGACCCGACCGAAGCGCGAGGCGAGTTCGACATCGTCTTCTGCCGCAACCTCCTGTCCGACATGGAGCCGCAGCGGCGCGGCCAGTTGCTGGACCGCCTGGACGCCGAGCTGGCCGACGACGGCTGCCTGTTTCTGGCGCCTGGCGAGCGGGTCGAGGGCGACACGATCGCCTTCCGCGCGGTGGCCGGTCGCAAGGGCCTGTACGTCAAGGGGCCGTCCAGCGCCCGTCGCGCCGCCTGATCGACGACGCCGGCTCCGGCAGGCTATCCTCTCGACGGGGCGACGGGAGGCGACATGATCCGCATCGGCTATCTGGCGGCGACCTTGATCGTCGCGCTTCTTCTGGCGGTGCTGGCGTCGCAGTCGCCCAGGCCCGCGCCCGCCGACGCGCCGCCCGACGCCTTCTCGGCCGAACGCGCCATGCTGGACGTGCGCGAGATGGCGAGACGCCCCCACCCGGTCGGGACGGCCGAGCACCAGAGAGTCCGCGAGCATCTGTTCCAGCGGCTGGTCGAGCTGGGCCTGCAGCCCGAGGTCCAGCTCGGCGTGCTGTCTCCCGAGGCCTCCCGGCGTCTGGAGCAGTGGAGCGCCGGCGACATCGTCGGCTACAGCCGCGTGCACAACCTCGTGGGCGTGCTGCCCGGCCGGGACCGGACCCTGCCGGCCGTGCTGCTGATGGCGCACTACGACAGCGCCTGGGGCTCGCCGGGCGCGGCGGACGACGCCGCCGGCGTCGCGGCCATCCTCGAGACCGTGCGCGCGCTTCGCGGCGGCGGCCCCTACGCCCGCGATCTGGTGGTGCTGATCACCGACGCCGAGGAGCTGAACCTGGACGGGGCGCGCGCCTTCTTCAGCGAGCATCCCCTGCGCGACCGGATCGGCTTGATCGTGAACCTGGAGGCGCGCGGCGGCGGCGGTCGCGCCATGATGTTCGAGACCGGCCCCGGCAACGCCGAAACCATCGCCCTGTTCGCCCGCGCGGCCGGGCAGGTCCGGGGAGGCGTGACCTCCAACTCCCTGGCAACGCTGGTTTACGAGAACATGCCGAACGGCACCGACTACACCGTGCCCAAGGCGCGGGGCGTCGCCGGACTGAACCTCGCCTTCATCGGGCGGCCGTCCCAGTACCATTCGCCGACCTCGACCCCCGAGGCGCTGGACGTGGGCAGCGTTCAGCATATCGGCGACCAGACCCTGGCGATCGCCCGCGAAGCGCTGGCGGCGCCGCGCCTGCCGCGGGCCACCCGCGACGTGGCCTTCGCCGACCTCCTCGGCTGGGGACCGGTCGCCCTGCCCGCGGGGTCCGGCTGGCTGTTGCTGGCGGCGTGCGCCGTGATGCTGGCGGGAGCGGGCTGGCTGTGGCGGCGCGAGCTGCGGCCGGGCGATGTCGCCAGAGGCGCGCTGGATGCGCTGTTCGCCGCCCTCGCCGCCTTCACCCTGGCCTATGCGGTGCGCGGCCTGGCCGGCCCGATGGGCGACCGCTACGGCGCCGGGCCGGACCTCTACTACACCATGCTGCGGCGCCTCCCGTGGATCGAGGCGGGGCTCGGGCTCGCCCTGCTGGGTCTCCTGATCGCGCTGCTGGCGGGACGGACGCTCGTACGTCCAGTCTGGTGGGCCGGCGGTCTGGCGCTCGTCGCCGGCGTCGCCGTGCTGGCCGGAGGTCTGAACCTGATCGTGCTCGCCGTCGCGGGGCTCGCCGCGGCGCTAGCCTTCGCGCCTGCCGCCAGCCCCGGCGCCCGTCACGCCTCGGCGATCGGCTGGGCGGCGACGGCGCTCGCGCTGGGCCTGTTGGTCCAGATCCTCGCGCCCACGGCGGCGGTGCTGTTCCTCTGGCCAGGCCTGGCCTTCGCCCTCGGCCTGGCGATCGCGGCCGCGCTCGGGACGCGCTGGCCGGAACGGCGCGCCCTGGCGCCCGCGGCGATCCTGGCGGCGCCCGTCGTCGCCTGGCTGCTCTATCAGGCGCACCCGGTGGTGCTGGGGGTCGGCATGGACCTGCCGGGCGTGGCCGCCGTCTTCGTGCTGCTGATCGGCGCCGGCCTGCGGATCTTCGCGCCCGACCCGAAGCTGGCGCGGCCGGCCCTGATCGTCGCGGCGGCGCTCGCGCTCGCCGGCGCCGGCGTCTCCGCCGCGGCCCGCATCGCGGAGCCCCCGCCCCCTTCGGCGCAGGCGGGCGGCCCGACCTAGACCCACGTCAGGATCGGACGCACCGTCGCGAACGCGGGCCTAGCGGAAAAGAGAACATCTTGTGAACCAGAACAAACCATGCACATAGTCGCCTTACCTCACGGGGGCGGGTCCAGGCGGGTCTCTCCCAAGGCCTTGAGGGGAATCATGGCAAGGGAGATCAAACCCATGGCGCAGGCGGCATTGAAACTGGTGGGCAAGGAAGACGGCGACAAGCAACGGGCCCTGGAGGCGGCGATCGCGCAGATCGATCGCGCCTTCGGCAAGGGCTCGGTCATGAAGCTCGGCAAGGGCGGCGTGGTGAACGAGATCGAGGCGGTCTCCACCGGCTCCCTCGGGCTCGACATGGCGCTGGGCATCGGCGGCCTGCCGAAGGGCCGGGTGATCGAGATCTTCGGTCCCGAGAGTTCGGGCAAGACCACCCTCGCCCTGCATACGGTGGCGGAGGTGCAGAAGGCCGGCGGCGTCGCCGCCTTCGTCGACGCCGAACACGCGCTCGACCCGGTCTATGCCAAGAAGCTGGGCGTCAATCTGGACGACTTGCTGGTGTCCCAGCCGGACGCCGGCGAGCAGGCGCTGGAGATCACCGACACCCTGGTGCGTTCGGGCGCCGTGGACATCGTGGTGGTCGACTCCGTCGCGGCGCTGACGCCGCGCGCCGAGATCGAGGGCGAGATGGGCGACAGCCTGCCCGGCCTTCAGGCGCGCCTGATGAGCCAGGCGCTGCGCAAGCTGACCGCCTCGATCTCCAAGTCGAAGTGCATCGTCATCTTCATCAACCAGATCCGCATGAAGATCGGCGTGATGTACGGCTCGCCGGAGACCACCACCGGCGGCAACGCGCTGAAGTTCTACGCCTCGGTGCGCCTGGACATCCGTCGCACCGGCGCGATCAAGAACCGCGACGAGGTGGTGGGCAACACCACCCGCGTGAAGGTGGTCAAGAACAAGGTCGCGCCGCCGTTCCGCGAGGTGATCTTCGACATCATGTACGGCGAGGGCATCTCCAAGATCGGCGAGATCATCGATCTGGGGGTCAAGGCCAACGTCATCGAGAAGTCCGGCAGCTGGTTCTCCTACGACAGCCAGCGCATCGGCCAGGGGCGCGAGAACGTGCGCGAGTTCCTCAAGGCCAACCCGGACGTGGCCGCCGCCATCGAGAAGGCGGTGCGCGGCTCCACGGCCAAGATCGCC
>JBKBUS010000271.1:0-3498 GCA_046290035.1 Brevundimonas sp. | reverse complement strand
CGAACATGACCACGTCGGCGTCCTGCTCGATCGAGCCGGATTCGCGCAGGTCCGACAGCTGGGGCCGCTTGTCCTCGCGCGCCTCGACCTGACGCGAGAGCTGCGACAGGGCGATGATCGGGACGTTCAGCTCCTTGGCCAGAGCCTTGAGCGCCGTAGTGATGGCGGTGACCTCCTGGACCCGGTTCCCGCCCTTGGCCCCGTCGATGGTGATGAGCTGCAGATAGTCCACGATGAGAAGGTCGATGCCGTGCTTGCGCTGGTGGCGCCGGGCGCGGGCGCAGAGCTTGGCGATGCTGATGCCGCCGGTCTCGTCGATGTGGATGGGCAGCTTGTGATACTCGCGCGCTGCGTCATGCAGCCGGGCGAAGTCAGCCTCGGTGATCGCGCCCTTACGGATGCGGTCGCCCGACACGCCAGCGAGTTCAGCCAGGGCGCGGGTCGCCAGCTGCTCCTTGGACATCTCCAGGGAGGAAAAGAACACCCGGCTCCCGGCGCGAGCGGCGTTCATTGCCACGTTCAGGGCCAATGCCGTGTTGTGGGTGACGATGTAGTCGTCGGTCACATAGAGATGGTCAGGGTGCGAAACCGCGATGCACTGGACCGGCTCGACGCCGGCGGGCTCTACCGAGACGATGGTCGGGGCCCTGAACCGCATCCCTTCAGCACACCGACGGCGCTTGCGGGCGAGCGTCATGAGGGACGCCCGGTCAGGGTGCGAGATGTTGCAGACGTAGCTCGGAAGGCCGGCCTTCTTCTCGCCCTTGTGGGTGAAGGTCGGATGCTTGACCGAGATCGAGCATACGCCCCCGAGGCTGCGCACGAGGGTCTGGACGTCTTCGGCCAGCCGGCGGCTCGCCAAGGCGATGCGGACCGCCCCGAAGGTCTCGACCCAGCCGTCCGTATCGAGCAGACCCTGCAGAACGGCGAGGCGGGTCTCCCGGCTGCCCTTGAGGTAAGCCGGCGGGACGAACTTGTCGTGCGAGTGCGTTCCCTTCAGACCGAGGTTCAGCAGAGCCAGCGCGACGTTGTGCTCTGGTGCGCAGTCATTGGCGATCAGGCGATAGTCGTAGTCGCCGCCCGCATCCCGGACGCGGTCAGACCCGACCACCTTCTGGACCCGGAAAAGGGTCGCGGCGTCCGCGGTGCTGAAGAGGACCGAGTTCCCGGAGATGCCGCCGTTTCCTAGCAGAGCCCCGAGCAACCACGGATCCAGCGGCAAGGCGTCGTCCCGGCCGAAGTCGCCAGAGACCAGCGGAAGCGAGATGCGCCGCCTGTAGCGTTCAGCCTGCAGCATCCGGGCCAGATCGGCGGTCGAGACGGTCCGGCGCCGGTCGCCCCATTTCGAGCAGTCCACCGTCCACAAGTGCTCGGCACAGGCCAAGGTCGACCGCCCGTCTGAGAGAGTCACGCGGAAGACCTCGCGCTCGCCCTGGGGGTAGACGCCGGTCACGACAGACGGCGCCCCGTCGACCGAGGCCAGCGCGTCGCCGAACCCGATCTCTCCCATGGTCCGCCATGAGCCGTCCGCCATAAGGATGCGGGATTCGAGCGGCTGCGCTTTCCCCATCGAGGGACGTCCGGCGAGCACCAGTAGATCCGACGGGTGAAGGCCGCCCAGCTTCTGGTCCAGATCGATCAGCCCCGTGGCAATGCCAGCGAGGCGACCGTCGCGCCTGAAGGCGGCCTCCGCTTGCTCCAGTGCACCCTCCAAGGCCTCAGAGAAGGTCGCCACGGCCCTAGACGCCTCACCCGCCTCAGCGAGGCCGAACAGGGCCCCCTCAGCCTCGCTCAGATGCTCCCGCGCCGGCTTGGATGCATCCGGGGCGGCAACCATCAGGTCGCCCGCGATCCTGATCAGGTCCCGGCGCATAGCCAGGTCCATGATGGTCTCGGCATAGTGCTTGGCGTTAGCAGAGGGCGGGGCCCGGTCCACCATGTCGACGAGGTAGCGGTGCCCCCCGAAGGCAGCGAACGCTTCATCCTGCGCAAACCGGTCCACGAGGATCGTCGGATCGGCCGTTGAGCCAGACATCACGCCGCTGGCGATGGCGTCGAACAGGCGCTGGTGAAACGGCTCGGCGAAGTGGACGCCACGGAGTCCGTCCGGCAGCCGCTCATAGGCCGCAGGATCGAACATGAGGATGCCCAAGAGCGCCTGTTCGGCCTCCAGGTTGGACGGCATGGTCGCCGGGGCAGGCGCCGGCGCTTCGGCGAGGGTCATCTTCCCTCCGCGAAGGCTCGATCGATCATGGCCAGATAGTCGGGATCCTCACGCTGCAAGCGCTCACGCGCTCGCAAAACAGCGGCGCGCAGCTCGTCGGCGGTCAGCGCCTCCATGGCCTCGGCGATCACCCGTCTGGGCTGCTGCAGTTCCTGCGAGAGCCGTTGCACGGCCTCTGGGTCGATCGACTCATCGTACGGCGCAACAGTGAAGCCCGTATCCAGCTCGCCGACGATCATGTCGGTTTGCACCAGCAGCCATCTTTTCAGGGCCGCCGTCGCTTCGTCAGGCTTGACCTTGAAGAATTCACGGCTGCGCTGGACGCGTCGGCTGGCGAACTCGCCATGCATGAACGCCTCCAGCTGGACGCAGTCGAACGACTTCACGCTCGCGTAGACGTCAAACTTGCTGGGGACGCCCGTCTGCCAGAGTTCGGCGGCGCGGCGGTCGACCTCGCGCGCGGTGCGGCCGATCTTGACCAGGCCGGGCATGGCGTCGTTCGTCAGGATGTAGACGTGACCGCGCCGGCCGAAGATCGTCTCGTCGTGTGTCAGGGCGTCGGTCATGCCGCCTCGCTGTCGGAATGATGGAGAAGGGAAGCCGCCTCGCTCCCTGTCTGGTCGTTGGAGGCGACACTGATCGCGGCGAACATCCCCTGGTCTCGGGCGATGCGTCGGCGAGCGATCTCGGCATACTCGGGGTTGAGTTCGATCAGCGTGCAGTCCAGGCCCAGCCGGTCAGCCACGAGTCCGGTCGTTCCAGCGCCACCGAAGGGGTCGAGAACAGACCCTCCCTTGGGGCACCCTGCGAGCAGGCATCGCTCGGCAAGCTCCGGCGGGAAGGTGGCGAAGTGGGCGTCGCTGAAGGGCCGGGTGGCGATCGGCCAGACCTGGACCGGGGCAGGTTCGTAGTTCCGAAGGTTCCGGCCGTCGGCAATGGTGCCGTTCATCTTGCCTTCGACAATCCGGCGCTTGATTTCGGACGGGTCTTGAAGGCCCTGGGCTGCATAATCCTTCAGTGCCGTGCCGGTGTAAGGCTTCTGATATTGGGCTTCCCGGCGAGCCCGCTCTTTAGCGTCCCATCGCTCGTTGAACCCGGCCATGCGGCGCCCGGATGAGCCACCAGCTCGAGCCGCACTTTCGGCGGCGGCGATTTGCTTGTTGCCGCGCACCTTGCGCTTTCCGGTCGCGCCGTTGTCGATGTCGCCGCCCGTGTACGCGCCGCCCCGGAAGATGTTCGCGTCCTCGTCCGACGTGCGCCCCTGGCGAACCGCA